>CAZRMA010000556.1:0-2832 GCA_964600655.1 uncultured Ignavibacteriaceae bacterium | reverse complement strand
AATTCAAAATCACACATTAATTTCATAATTACATCTCTTCGCAGCAAATCATCGTTAGTTAATTTATAACCTTTGGTAGTTGGAATAGTTTCATTATCAAGCGCTGTATAATATTCTTTTTCCGTTTTATAATTTTGTGCGTAAACTTTTTGTAATTGACTAATCCCGGTTATTCCCATAGCATAAAGATCGGCATCAGCATTTGTGCTATAACCTTGAAAATTCCTGTATAGTTTTTTTTCTTGTAGAGCAATTGCAAGTTCATCTTCAGGTTTTGCGAAGTGGTCCATCCCTATAAAAACGTAACCTGCGTCTGTTAACTTTTCAATTGTCATTTTCAAAATATTCAATTTTATTTCAGCTAAAGGAATGTCTTCTTTATGAATCAATGCCATGTGCTTTTTCATCCAGGGAACATGAGCATAATTAAAGACTGCAATTCTGTCCGGAGAAATATCAATTATTCTTTCAACTGTATCAGCAAAAGATTCAACAGTTTGAAATGGAAGTCCGTAAATTAAATCTAAATTGATGCTGTGAAAACCAAGTTCTCGAACCCAAGTTACAGTTTGTCTTGTTATATCTTCAGGTTGAATTCTATTTACAGCTTTTTGAACTTTCTCATTAAAATCCTGAACGCCCATACTAATTCTATTAAATCCGTTTTCACGTAATGCGGCAAGATGTTCTTTTGTTAATCCGCGGGGATCAATTTCACAGCTATTTTCTGCATTCTCTTTGAAATTAAATGACTCCTGAATGTAAGAAGCAAGATCAGCAATTTCATTTGGATTAAGATGAGTTGGTGTTCCGCCGCCCCAATGCAATTGAGAAACTTTTCTGTCTGTTAATAAATAGCTTCTAATCAGGTCCATTTCCTTTTTTATATACTTGATATACTCGTTTACTCTATCTCTATTGCGTGTAATAATCATGTTGCATCCACAGAAGTAGCAAAGCGTATCGCAATAAGGAAGATGATAATAAAGAGAAAGATCAGGAAGATTTTCACCGTAATTAGTTTTTACAATTTCATCAAGGTATTCTTCAGAGGTAAACTTTTCTGTAAACTGCGGTGCCGTTGGGTAACTTGTATAGCGTGGTCCCGGTTTATCGTATTTCTTAAACTTCGTTAAATCTATTTCAAACATTTCTTATCTCCTTTTCTTCCTTACCACAGAGGCACTGAGCCACAGAGTAATTTCAAAAATATCCATTTATTATTCTTTTATAACCATCAATTAATTTTGGCACATTGAAATTAATCAACAGACCAAGCTTTTTATCTGACAATTTTAAATATGTTAATACTTGTGCAATATAAACCGGATGTAATGTTTCACAAGCTTTTATTTCAACAATAATTTCGTCTTCAACCAAAATGTCTATTCTATATTCAGCTTCTAATTTTTCACCTTTGTAATTAACCGGCAACTGGACCTGTCTGAAAAATCTAATTCCCCTTAAACTTAATTCTTTACACAGACAAACTTCATAAACACTTTCCAACAAACCGGGCCCTAAATTTCTATGAACTTCAATTGAACAATCTAAAATTATTCCTGTTAATTTATTTACTTGTTCTTTGTTCAAAGACTCTGTGCCTCAGTGTCTCTGTGGTGAAAACTTTTGCTTTCTTCTTTTACAAATTGAACTAACGCTTTCGCATTTTCCGGATCAATGTTAGGAAGAATTCCGTGGCCGAGATTGAATATATGCCCGCTTCCATCACCAAAAGACATTAAGACTTTCTTAACTTCTTCTCTAATTTTTTCTTTACTTCCATATAGGACTGTCGGGTCTAAATTTCCTTGAAGCGCAACTTTATCACCAACATCATTTCTAACTTTTCCAAGATCCATTGTCCAGTCAAGTCCAACAACATCGGCTCCAGCTTTAACAATTTTATCTATTTTATAATGAACGCCTTTTGCAAAAACAATTACCGGTTCTTTATCTCTTTTAATTTTAGAGATTACCTGCTCAATATAATTTAGAGAAAATTCCTGGAAATCACTTTGCGAAAGCATTCCCCCCCAGGTATCAAATATTTGCACGGCATCAACGCCAGCATCAATCTTAGCTGAAAGATAATCTGCAACTGCATTTGAGATTTTATCTAAAAGCTTATGAGCAAGTTCAGGATTACTATAAATCAGCTTTTTAACTTCAGCAAAATTTTTGGAGCCTTTACCTTCAACCATATAAGTTAAAAGTGTCCAGGGCGAACCAGCAAAACCAATTAAAGGGACTCTTCCATTCAATTCTTTCTTTGTCAATGAAACTGCATCAAGAACATATTTCAAATCTTTCAATGGGTCAATTTCGTTAAGTGAATTAAAATCATTTTCATTTCTAATCGGATTATGAAAAACCGGTCCACGGCTTTCAATCAATTCAAGATTCATTCCCATGGATTCGGGAATAACAAGAATATCAGAAAAAATAATTGCTGCGTCAACACCAATTAAATCAACAGGCTGAATTGTGACTTCGGCAGCAAGTTCCGGAGTTTTGCACATAGTTAAGAAATCTGATTTTGCACGAACCGCTCTATATTCTGGAAGGTATCTCCCTGCCTGTCGCATTATCCATATTGGCGTGCGTTCTACTGCTTCTCTTCTGCACGCTCTTAAAAATAAATCATTCTTTAGTTTCAAATTACAATTCTCCTAATTACTTTTTCTATTTATAATAATCAACAATCGCATTTGCCAAACCTTCGATTGTATATTCTTCAGGCGTAATAGTTACCTTTAGATTATTTTTTTCCAATTCCATTTTTGTAGTTGGACCAATTGCCGCAACATCAAATCCATTAAAATATTCAAC
>CAZRMA010000555.1:0-2849 GCA_964600655.1 uncultured Ignavibacteriaceae bacterium | reverse complement strand
CTATAAATAAGAGCAAGAATATAGTTGACAATATTTTTATTGAAATACTCCCTTTATTTTTAATTTTAAAAATCTGAACCTAATCCTGCCGTTAATTAAATTAAATTCTCTGTTAATTGAAATATCATTTTCACATGGATGGTAAGTGAATCTCTTCTTGCACAGATAAGTAAATCAGTAATATCAATAAATCTTAGCATTTCAATCCAATGTTTATCAATTCTATTTTTTCAACTAATTGAGCCCTAAAGCTTTCAAATAAGCCTGATTGATTTTGCAATTTTCGAACTTGCAATTCTGAAGATAATCTTTTAATGCCTTCTTAACTTTGCCGATGTCTGGGCGGTTCTCTCTAATACCTTCAAAAGTAATTATATCACTATTTGCAAATTCTATGATTAAATCAAATTCAGGTGTCTTCTTAATTGAAACAATTCCTCTGTCTGATTCTAATTTTTTATAGGGCCAAAAACACCAGCCGATATTATATTTTTCAAGAAGATTCCTAAATGCACTGATCCATTCATTAGTATTTTCACCAGATTCGCCAAGCCAGATTGGCACATTATATTTATCTCTAAAATCAATATAATCTTGAATGACATTCTGAGTAGTTTCTGACCAATATTTATGGAAGGAATAAACCAGATTATCATCAAACGGTTTTCCAAATACGCTAAAGTTCCCATCCCATTGTGCCCCGCCTAAAATAATGATATGGTTTTTATCAACTTTGCGAATTTCGTTTGTAATTTTTTTGTAAAGTGGCTCTAAAAAAGGATTAAGTTTTTCTGCATCGAAGTAAGTTGCGATGGGTTCATTTAAAAGATCATAACCAAGAACATATTTATCATCCTTATATCTTTCGGCAATTCTCTTCCAAATAGCAGCCGTTTCATTTTGACTCTCTTCACTTTCCATTAAGAATGGATAACCATAACTGTCATCAATAGTGTCACCGGTTTGTCCACCAGGAGCGCAGTGCATATCAAGAATAACATATAGTTTTTGTTCAGTGCTCCATTTTATCACGCGGTCTAACAATTCCATTCCTCTTTGCAACTCAATTTCTGGGTGATCTTCAACAACAAATAATTTATAATTGAAAGGAACCCGTATAGAATTAAAACCGCAATCTTTAATAATCTTTATATCTTTTTCGGTTATATAATTATTCTGAAATTCTTGCCAGAATTTAATTGTTTCGGATGGACCAATTAATTCTTTAAAAACTTTATCAATTAATCTAGGTGACGTTTCATGCTTGAAGTGAAACATATAACCTTCAGGCACAAGCCAATTACCTAAATTAATTCCTTTCAGAAGCAAAGAATTTCCATCTGGAGTTTTTATATCCCCGCCTTCTGTATAAACAAATTTTTTTTGAGGGAAAGATGCGGTAAGAAGTATTATACTATATATGAAAATTATTTTTTTCATCAATTTAAATTCAGACTATATTTTAATACTTAAAAGAACCCTAAGTAAAAAAGCTGATTGAATAACTTTTCATAATCTATATTTTGGCTATATGTTAAAACGGCAGCAGCAAATTCAGCATTGCACCATGAAAGCGGAGAAGCATCACTGCAGTCGGCACCATTTTTAATAATTCTTTCGGGCATTAAACCGTAGCTATTTGATTTTTGGATTATCCACTCAATATGTTTTTGCGCCGCTGAAAGATCACCGTGCATACTTTCATATTCAGCGGATGCAGCAGTAGTGAAAAAAAATGCATCATTGCCGTATTCACTTAACCCTGCATTATCATCGGTTTCAAAATATTTAACCCCGCCATTTAATTTAATGCAATTCTGTTCAATAAAATCCGCCGTCTTTCTCATTTCTTCATGGTCAGGATAACCCCAAATAATGCCAAAATACAAGGATGTATCCCATAGATAGAGTATATTCTTGGTTTGTGAAGAAATGCTTGAATTATCTTCAGCCTTGACGCCATGAAATCTTACATCGGTATATGCGTTTCGCTTATTATCAAACATCTTGAATAATGAAGATGAAATTTTTTCATAAGAATTTTTGAATTTTAATGCTTCACTTTTATCACCGTTCGATGATGCAATATCCGAAGCAGTCTTAAGTGCAGCTGCACAAATCATATTAGTTGCAGGTAAATAACCCGTCCACTCAACTATTCCACCTTCATATAAAAGGCCTATTGTATCAATTTTATTTACAATAAAATCAGCTAACTTATAAATAAAATTTTTATCAACCAGCCAGACATTTGTTTTTGTATGATATTGATTTAATAACTGAATCAAGTAACCATTTGCATCCCATTCCGGTTCATCATATCTCGCTCCAGATCCGGCATCGACAGCCTTAGTGTTTGCATCATACCTTGCATAAAATTCACTCGGTGATTTTTTAGGAATATTATTGCCACACCAAAATGAAATTATTTGTTTTGCTTCATCAAGGTGTCCCGCTAATAAAAATACTCGAGCACACATCATTGCATCCCGCGGATAAAGCTGGGGCATATTGTTTGTAAGAAATTGGCCTGTTATATCTGCTGGCACTTGTCCGACTAAATTTACTGCTTTTACACTATATAAAGTACGTTTATAGAAGTCCAGGTAACTTATAGTCATATCATTTTGAAATTTAAATTTCGGCTGTTCTCCGCTGTTCATCCAATTGTTCCAATAATTTTCCGCCGAAGAATAAACATCTTTCATCTCTAATAAAGTTGTTATTTTTTTCTGTGCATTTTCGATTGATTTAGCAAGTACAATAATTACATCTGTGGATTTATCTAAAAAGGGAATACGGGAGAAATTAATTGTAGAATCGGTTATACTAGTCGAATAGCCCGGTTT
>CAZRMA010000554.1:0-2865 GCA_964600655.1 uncultured Ignavibacteriaceae bacterium | reverse complement strand
GAGATACACTAATCTCAGTATTAATTGTATGGGCTCTGCATAATTTCACAAGTGATATTGTGCAGAGTTTTCAATTAAATTTATCTTAAAAATAAAATAGCAACTCCGGCAACAGCGATAAAAGCCCCCGTAATAGCTCTTATGGTTAATTTTTCTTTATAAATGTATCTGATCATTGGAAGCATTAGAATAGGCATCGTTGACATAAGAGTTGAAGCAATTCCAACTTTAGTGTAGTTTATTGCAACCAGGCTAAAAGTAATTCCGAGATATGGGCCTAAAATTGTCCCGATTAAAGTAGCCCCAAAAGCTCTCATGTTATTCTTATAAAGAGTGATAGGATTTAAATACTTTTTTAAAATAATTGCAGCCGGCAGAAGTATAACAACAGACGCAAAAATTCTTATAAAAGTTGCAACCATTTTATCAACTTCCCCTTCTTGAAAAGCGAATTTTGCAAATATTAATCCTGCTGCTTGCCCTAATGCACCAAGTATACCATAAAAAATACCAACTTTATTTGTAGTTATTTTAACACCTGGTTGTTCGCTTCTTTCAAGAATTACAAATGCAATTCCTGTGATTGTCACAATCATTCCGATTGCACCCCACATGGAGAGCGATTCATCTAAAAATAAAAAAGCAAGGATTGCCGCCATTGCTGGTGACAATGCCATCAGCAGCATGCTTATTCTTGCACCAATTAATTGGTAAGCTTTAAAAAGAAAACTGTCACCGAATACAAGTCCGATAACGCCGCTAATAGATAAATAAATAATTTGGTTTGAAGATATTGAAATATCAAAATTGAAGATCAAAATTGTAGCGGAAAGAAAAACGCATGCAAGAATCATCCGGTTTATATTTAATTGCAGTGGCCCAATTTTTACCGCAGCAGATGAAAATGCCAGAGATGTTCCGGACCATAATAATGCAGTCAATAATGCACTTAGTTCACCAAGGTAAGGCATTCAAAGTCCTTATTTCATAATTTCAACCATTATTAAAAATAAAAAAAGGACAGAGGTGAACCCACTGCCCTTTGTTACAATTAATTTAACCTGAAAATTTTATGCAGAATAATTTAGTGCATCAATTCCAGGATAAATAGCAATGTTATCTAATTCTTCTTCAATTCTTAACAATTGATTATACTTAGCAACTCGATCTGTTCTGCAAAGCGAACCAGTTTTAATTTGTCCGGCATTCGTAGCAACAGCAATATCAGCAATTGTCACATCTTCAGTTTCACCCGAACGATGGCTTATAACATTTGTGTAACCTGCTTTCTTTGCCATTTCGATTGCATCCAGAGTTTCTGTTAATGTACCGATTTGATTTACTTTAATAAGAATTGAATTAGCTACTCCAAGTTCAATTCCTTTAGATAAAAATTCGGTGTTAGTAACGAAAAGATCATCCCCAACCAATTGAATTTTATCGCCGATTTTATCTGTTAGAAGTTTCCAGCCATCCCAATCAAATTCGGCCATGCCATCTTCCAATGAAATAATAGGATACTTGTTTACCCAATTAACATAGTAATCAACCATTTTCTCGGGAGCCATGTATGACTTATCTGATTTGAAAAAGTAGTATGATTTCTTTTCGTTATCCCACATTTCACTTGAAGCTGGATCAAGTGCAATGAAAATATCGCTTCCAGCCTTATAACCTGCTTTATTTATAGCTTCCAAAATAACATCAATTGCCTCATCATTTGATTTTAGGTTTGGAGCAAAACCACCTTCATCACCAACCGCCGTATTGTAACCTTTTTTCTTCAGTACATCTTTTAATGAATGAAAAGTTTCTGATCCCATTCTTAAAGCTTCGGCAAAGTTTGGAGCGCCAACAGGCATAATCATAAATTCCTGGAAATCTACATTATTATCAGCATGCTTCCCGCCATTTAAAATGTTCATCATTGGAACAGGAATTGTTTTTGCATTTGTCCCACCAATATATCTATAAAGTGGTAATCCAAGAGTTTCTGCAGCAGCTTTTGCCACGGCAAGGGATACTCCTAAAGTAGCATTTGCACCAAGTGAGCTTTTATTTGGGGTACCATCAAGGTCAATCAAAATTCTATCTATTTCAGCCTGGTCAACAGCATCAAAATCAATCAATTGATCAGCAATCTTTTCATTAACATTTTCTACCGCTTTAAGTACACCTTTGCCCATGTATCTCTTCTTGTCACCATCTCTTAATTCTACAGCTTCATTTTCACCTGTTGATGCGCCGCTGGGGACTGCGGCTCTTCCAATAATACCGCTTTCAAGCTGCACTTCAACTTCTAAAGTAGGATTGCCCCTTGAATCTAAAATCTCACGACCAAGTATATCTATTATAGTTGTCATTCTTAACTCCCTATTCTTTTAACTGTTTGTAAATCATTTTTAATTATAGTTATCAAAAATACTAATGGAGGGAGTAAATCACAATTTAATTACGATTAATACAATGTTAAATAATGTTGACTTTTATTTATGTGTCGCTTCCAACATTTGGTAAAAAATTATTAAAAAAAAGAGATCCTTGAATGAAATGGGAGGTAATTTAATTTTCTTATTGAATTGTAAAATCCAATTATGATTGACTAAATTTATTCACAAGAAAAACACCGAGTATGATTAAAACCATGGCAACAATATGTAGAATAAAAAATGGTTCCCCATCTTCTATCCCCCAAAGCACCGCAATGATAGGAATTAAATATGTTACAGAAGAAGCCATAACTGCCGATGTACTTTGAATTAATCTATTAAAAAGAATTAAAGCAAAACCGGTACCTACGGCACCAAGTAAAAAAATGTATCCCAATGACGCCCATGCATTTTCGACATTGTTGAGTCTATAAAA
>CAZRMA010000553.1:0-2868 GCA_964600655.1 uncultured Ignavibacteriaceae bacterium | reverse complement strand
TTCCAATAACTTCAATTGGTAATAGCCATATTACACTTTGGGATATTACGTATTTTATAGTACTGATCTTCCTGCTTATTTATCTTACCGCCAAGCTGCGTAAATGGATTGTTTATAAGCTGCTTTCTAAAAGTAAAATAGATCTTGGGGTTAGAATCGCAGTGGGTACTATTGTCCGTTATATAATTTTAGTAATCGGCTTTATAATTATTCTTCAAACCGTTGGAATTGATTTAAGCGCATTAACCATTTTAGCTGGTGCACTTGGTGTAGGTATTGGTTTTGGCTTGCAGAATATTACTAATAATTTTGTCAGTGGTATTATCATTCTTTTTGAACGTCCTATAAAAGTTGGTGATAGAATTGAACTCGGTGATGTTTCCGGTGATGTTGTTAGAATTTCAATGCGTTCAACAACAATTGTAACTAATGATAACATTTCTATAATAGTTCCAAATTCAGATTTCATTTCCTCAAAAGTTATAAATTGGAGTCACACAGACAGAAATATACGTTTTAATTTCCCTGTGGGTGTTTCTTATAAGGAAGACCCTGAAAAAATTAAAAATATTTTATTGGAAGTTGCAAAATCAAATGATGCAGTTTTAAAGGAACCCAAACCTGATGTTTTGTTTACTAAATTTGGAGACAGCTCTATTGATTTTAATTTAAGGGTTTGGACAAGAGAATATATTAACCGTCCAAATGTATTAAAAAGTCAATTGTATTATGAAATCTTTAGACAGTTCAGAGATCAAAAGATTGAAATACCATATCCTCAGCGAGATGTTTTAATAAGAAATTTTAAAGACGTCATAAAAAATACTTCAACAGATGATTCAAATTGAAGTCCTTCTTTTAATTGCTTCAAGTTTAATTTTAATTAGCGTTGGCATTGCTAAATTCTCTGATAATCTCGGAGTACCTGCCTTATTGCTTTTCATCGGGGTTGGAGTTTTTGCCGGTTCTGAAGGCCCTGGTGGAATTTATTTTAATGACGCACCGCTTGCACAAGCAATTGGAATTATAGCACTCGTTTTTATTCTATTTTCCGGCGGGTTAGAAACGGAATGGAAATTTGTAAAACCTGTAGTAAAACCTGCTCTCGTACTTTCAACTGCGGGTGTACTAATAACAGCTTTGACGGTTGCAGTCTTCATCTCTTTAATTTTAAATATTTCTTTTATATGGGGACTTCTTTTAGGTTCAATTATTTCATCTACAGATGCCGCTGCTGTTTTTTCAATTCTTAAAAGCAGGAATATAAGTTTAAAAGGAAAATTAAAACCGCTTCTGGAATTGGAATCCGGAAGCAATGATCCTATGGCCGTATTCTTAACAATCAGTTCAATTGAGCTTCTATTAAACCCAGAAAGTAATTTTTTCAAATTAATATTAACATTTTTCTTGCAGATGGGATTAGGTGCCGGCTTTGGATTTGCTTTCGGCAAGCTGATGGTTTATTTAATTAACAAGCTTAAATTTTCTTACGAAGGAATTTATCCTGTATTTTCCATTGCTATGTGTGTATTGATTTTTTCAATCACAAACGTGATTGGGGGAAGCGGATTTTTAGCTATCTATATTGCGGGAATAATTGTAGGCAACGGTTCTTTTGTTCATAAAAAAAGTATGATTCGTTTTTTTGATGGCTTAGGTACGCTTGGGCAAATTGCAATGTTTCTCTCATTGGGTCTACTTGTCTATCCCTCTCATTTATTTGCTGTTACCGGGACAGGATTGTTGATTGCTGCATTCTTAATTTTTATCGCACGGCCTTTAAGTGTTTTTATATCCTTGCACTTTTTCAAATTTAAGTTTAATGAAAAAACTTTTATTTCATGGGTGGGCTTAAGAGGGGCTGTGCCAATTATTTTAGCGACTTTCCCTTTGCTAGCCGGTGTTCCGAATGCCGACATTATTTTTAATGTTGTGTTTTTTATTGTACTAACTTCTGTGCTGCTGCAGGGGTGGACACTTGTGCCTGCTGCGAAAGTTTTGAAAGTTGATGCTCCATTTGAAAAAAAGAAACAATACCCAATTGAATTTAATCCTATGGAAGGGGTTGATACGGAGCTGATAGATTTTATCATTCCGTATGACTCCGCCGTTACCAAAAAACCAATAGTTGAGCTTGGCTTCCCTAACGACAGCAGAATTGTTTTAATTTGGCGAAATGAAAAAAGCATTGTGCCAAGCGGAGGATCTGTTCTGGAAGAAGGTGATACAATTTTAGCTCTTGTTAACAATGGAAATATTGAAGAAGTAAAAAATATCTTATCACAAAAAGAATAAACACTAACACAACATTTTCCCCATTATAATCACACATGACTAATTTATTTTAAGAGAACTTTACTGTATATTTCAACCTAAACAAGTTCTCTATCCATTATAAACTCTAAAAAATTTTTAGGAAATATTATGAAAACGAAGATTATCATTTTAATGATCTTAGTGATTTTTCTTACAATTTTTATTTCACAAAATGCTGTCGATCTTCCCGTAAAAGTATTGTTTTGGGAATTTCAAATTCCGGGTATAATATTGATTTTATTAACCGGGCTGCTTGGAGTTATTATCGGATTTATACTTGCGTTGATTTTTACTAAACCATCCGGCAAGAATATTGCAAAAGAAAAATTTCCAATGGAAGAGAAGGGTATTAATGAAGATGTCTAATGCTAGTGAAGAAAATAATTGAATTGAAGTTAAGAAGAATAACAGTTACCTATAATTTTAAAG
This sequence comes from uncultured Ignavibacteriaceae bacterium, assembly GCA_964600655.1. Taxonomy (GTDB): domain Bacteria; phylum Bacteroidota; class Ignavibacteria; order Ignavibacteriales; family Ignavibacteriaceae; genus CAVSWT01. The sequence continues at coordinate 123 of CAZRMA010000553.1, read as the reverse complement.
GAAATTGTTATGAAAATTGAATATAGAAAATATGTACACCCTGAAGTATTAGTCTCAAATGCGGAGGTTACTGATCATTTATCAACTGATTCAACTAAGAACAAAAGAATTTTTAAATAAATA
>CAZRMA010000552.1:0-2871 GCA_964600655.1 uncultured Ignavibacteriaceae bacterium | reverse complement strand
GCTTTCAGCGTAATCTTTTGAAGGGCCGTCTAATGCAGTTGAAAAAGTTTCATCTAAAGTTTTTGACGCAACATCATCCATTGCTTTTATACCATCACCAATTGTCTTCCCCGGTGCAAGACCTGCATATACAGTTGCCGATACGTATCTATTGAATCTATAAAGCTGGGGCGGTGTACTTTTTTCAGTTAACGAAATAACATTATCAAGCTGAACTAATTCGCCTCTGTTATTTTTTACATAAAGGGATCTTAGATCAACCGGGGCATCTCGTTTTTCGCGCAAGAATTGTCCGATTACCTGATACTGTTTTCCATCCTTAATGAAAAATCCAAACCGCTGCCCACTGAATGCTGCCTGAATTGTCTGTGCAATATCCATAGTTGAAACACCAATATCTCTTGCGCGCTGCCTATTAATGGTAAGTTTTAATTCAGGCTTATTGAATTTTAAATTCACATCCACAATTGAAAACGTTGGATTCGCTCTGGCGGCATCCAAAAATTTAGGCAAAACATCCTGAAGCTTCTTAAAGTTGGGAGCTTGAATTACAAATTGAACAGGCAAGCCGCCTCTCCTGCCGCCAATTGTCTGCGGCTGGGTAACATAAACACGAGCACCTGTTAGCTGTGAAATATCTTTATTTATTTCATCTGCAATCTGCTGCTGCGATTTATTTCTTTTATCCGGATCAGTTAAAATTATTGCACCAAAACCCGAATTAACTGAACTTGAAGCACCAAAACCAGGGGAAGTGACTGAAATTATTGCTTCTTTATCTGAACCTAATGAATCATCTAAAACTTGAATTAGATTATCCATAAAGCTGCTCATATAATCAAATGAAGCCCCTTCCGGTGCTGTAGCAGCAAGAGATAATCTACTTCTATCTTCCAATGGAGCTAATTCAGTAGGGATTAATTCAAAGAAAAGTACAATAGCAATTAATGAAACCAGCATTACTAAAAGCGCTGCCCATCGCATACTTAAAAATTTCTCCAATGAGTTTTTGTATACATTGTTCATTCCTACAAAGAAGGGTTCAGTTTTATTATAAAACCAGTTATGCTTTTCTCTTCTTTTCAGAATTTTTGCACTTAACATAGGAGTAAGTGTTAATGCTACAAAAGATGAAATTATTACAGAGCCTGCTATTACAATTCCGAATTCTCTAAACAATCTTCCGGTGAGACCTTGAAGAAAAATAACGGGCATAAAAACCGCGGCAAGTGCAACAGTGGTTGAAACAACAGCAAAAAATATCTCAGCGGAACCACGTTTGGCTGCTTCAGCCGGATACATTTTGTTTTCTATTTTAGTATAGATGTTTTCCAATACCACAATGGCATCGTCCACCACAATTCCTATTGCAAGGACAATTCCCAAAAGTGTTAATACATTTATAGAAAAGTCGGCGGCATACATAATAAAGAAAGCACCAATGAGTGAAATTGGAATTGCAATAACCGGGATAATTGTTGTACGCCAGTCGCGCAGGAATAAAAATATAATTATAACAACCAGAGAAAACGCTAAGAATATAGTTTGCTTAACTTCTGTGATCGATGCTTTAATATATGTAGTAACATCAAAACCAATTCCGGTTTTAATATCTGAAGGTAAATCTTTTTTTATTTGATCTACTCTTTTATAGAATTCATCGGTTATGGCGATATTGTTTGCACCGGGCTGTGCAACAAGTACAACGCCAACCATCGGTATCCCGTCTCTCTTTAAAACAGTACGCAAATTTTCAGCCCCAAGTTCTGCGCGTCCAATGTCTTTAAATCTTACTATACTTCCATTTGCTGAAGAGATTATTAGATTATTGAATTCATCTTCGGTTTGCAGTCGTCCAATTGTACGAATTGAAAGTTCGGTATTATTCCCTTCTATAGAGCCTGTAGGCAGCTCAACGTTTTCGCGGTTTAAAGCATTCTTAACGTCGAGCGGTGTTAAATTATAAGCGGCAAGTTTAGCGGGATCCATCCATAAGCGCATGGCATATTTTTTTTCACCCCAAACTCTAACCTCACTAACTCCGGGTATGGTTTGAAGTCTTTCTTTAAAAACATTATTCGCAATTTCAGTTAGCTGTAAAAGATTTCTTGTATCGCTTTGAATATTTAAAAACACAATCGGCGTAGCGTCTGCATCAGCTTTAGACACAATTGGGGCTTCTACATCAGGAGGTAAATTCCTTATTGCCCTCGACACTCTATCACGAACATCATTTGCGGCAGTCTCGAGATTAACATTAATATCAAATTCAACGGTTATGGTACTTCTTCCATCTCTGCTTGTAGAAGTTAGGGATCGAATACCAGCAATACCATTAATTGATTCTTCAAGCGGTTCAGTAATTTGAGATTCAATAACATCTGCATTAGCACCGACATAATTTGTGCTTACTGTTATAACAGGCGGGTCAACCGAAGGGTATTCGCGAACTCCAAGAAATGTATAACCTAAAATTCCAAAAACTAAAATTGCAATTGACATCACAATTGCTAATACCGGGCGCCTTATGCTGAGTGAAGATAGACTCATAAATTTTTAATTAATTAAATTCTGTAATTGAAACTTCTGCGCCAGGTTTTATTTGCAGAATTCCAGAGGTTATTAAAGTATCATTAGAATTTAATCCGCTTGTGATTTGAACATATTCGTCTGTTCGAATACCCAATTCTACATTCTGCTGCGCAACTTTTCCTGATCTATAAATATAAACTTTCTGTCCTTTTAATTCCGGCACTATTGCTTGAGTAGGAACCAACAATGCGTTATCAATTTTGTCTAATATTAGCGTAACATCAGCAAAAGAACCGGGTAAAATTCTTCCAGCCTGATTTGAATAAATTGCTCTTATTT
>CAZRMA010000551.1:0-2879 GCA_964600655.1 uncultured Ignavibacteriaceae bacterium | reverse complement strand
TGTCAAATGGAATCTCCGAAAATAAAGATGAAGAAACCATACTGAGGAGAAACGATTATAGTGTAAAAAATAATTTGCACAAAGAAATTATTAATGCCGGAATTTTCGGAAGTACTCTAATAACAATTTCATCGTCACTATATACCTTTCCAATAATAATTGAAAATAAATTTGAAGGTAAATTAAGATTAATTTCAAATTATCATAGACCGATTAAAGATGAAGAGCTTAATTTACTTAGAGAGATTTCAATTGATGTTGCTTTTGCCCTTGAAAGAATTAAACTAGAAGAAAAAACGATATTAAGCGAAAACAAATTAAGAGAAGTTATTGAAAATAGTACAAATCTTTTTTACTCACATGATATCAATTTCTTGCTTACATACGTAAGCCCGCGCTCAATGGAATTCCTTGGCTATACTCCTGAAGAATCTGGTGTAAACTGGACAAAATTCCTTACCGACAATCCCATTAATCAAATTGGAATTAAAAGAACAATTGACGCTATAAAAACCGGTGAAAAACAAGAGCCTTACGAACTTGAACTAAAGACTAAAGATGAAAATATTGTTTGGGTATTGGTTAATGAAACTCCCGTAGTTAAAAACGGAAAAACAGTATCAATTGTTGGTTCACTAACCAATATAACCGAACGTAAAAAGGTAACTATTGAAAGAGACAATTTCTTCAAGTTTTCTAACGACATTATGTGCGTGGTGGATTTAGAAGGAAATTTTTTAGCATCAAATCAGGCATGGGAAAATCTTTTAGGTTATTCGAATGAAGAATTAACAAAGTTGAAAGTTGTAGATTTGACTCATTCTGATGATACCCATTTGTTAGCTGAAGTTAGAGACAAAGCAAAACAAGGTATCACAAGCAGTAATTTTTTATTACGTGCTCGATGTAAGGATAATTCACTAAAATGGTTGTCATGGAATTCTTTTATAATTGGAAATAATATATATGCGCTTGGCAGAGACGTAACAGAATTAATAGAAACCGAAACTAAATTAAAAGAGGCGTTGCGGAACCAAGGAAAAACAAATAAAGAACTTGCAAGACTATCCCGTGCCGTTGAACAAAGTCCTGTTTCAATCGTTCTTACAGATTTAAATGGCAATATAGAATATGCAAATCCCAAATGCCTGGAAATTACTGGATATTCATTGGAAGAAGTAATCGGCCAAAATCCTCGTGTATTTAAATCCGGGGAAAAGGATTCAATAGAATATAAAGATTTATGGCAATCTATTTCTTCAGGTAAAGAATGGAAAGGTGAGTTTCATAATAAAAAGAAAAGTGGTGAGTTATTCTGGGAATTAGCATCAATTTCTCCGGTGAAAAATAAAGATGGAGAAATAATAAGTTACCTTGCCGTAAAAGAGGACATTACAGAAAGAAAAAGTATGGTTGATGAATTGATTACTGCTAAAGAAGAAGCAGAAGAAATCAATCGAATCAAATCAAATTTTTTCTCTAACATGAGCCATGAGCTTAGAACTCCTTTGGTTGGCATAATTGGATATTCCGAAATGCTGCTGGATGAAATTAAAAATAATAATCAAAAAGAATTTGTAAAAAGTATTTTGGAAAGCGGCAACAGACTTCTCAAAACATTAAATACAATTTTGAATATTTCAAGGCTTGAAGCAGAGAAAGTTAAACCCCAGTTGCAGATGCTGAATATTTGTGACGAAGTAACATATGCAGTTGATTCCAATCAAAATAGTGCATTGAGTAAAAAATTAAACTTAACAGTATCCGATTGTGATAAAGAAATTTATTGTGAAATAGACAAAAAAATTTTTAGAGTTATCATTAATAGCATAATTAATAACGCGATTAAATATACAGATAATGGCAGTGTATCTGTCAGTATAAGATCAAAACTAAAAGAATCAAAAGAGTTTGTTGTAATTGATATTAGTGATACGGGCATAGGTATTTCTCCGGAGAATTATAAAATTATCTTTGAAGAATTTAGGCAAGGGAGCGAAGGCTTAAGCAGAAGTTTTGAAGGAGTTGGATTAGGTTTAACTATTGCACAGAAATATGTTCGATTATTGAATGGCGATATTGCAGTTTCAAGCGAACTAGGAAAAGGCTCGGTTTTCTCCATCGAATTACCCTTGATAGCTAGTAAAAATCAAAATAGTATCTATATTCATCCACAAAACATATCAAACTCTTCTGCTGTTAATAGATATAAGAAACCCAATATTTTGCTGGTTGAAGACGATAGCGTAAACAGAAGCGTTGCCGAATATTTCTTAAAGGATGTTGGCGAACTTGATATTGTGAATTCCGGAGAAAGTGCGTTAGAAAAAGTAAGGACAAAACAATACAATTTAATTTTAATGGATATTGCGTTAGGCGCCGGGATGAATGGATTAGAAACCACAAAATTAATTAGAGAAATTAATAATTATAAATCGATACCGATAATAGCCTTAACAGCATATGCGATGAGTATTGAAAAGGACAAATTCCTGGTTGGCGGCTGCAATGATTATCTTTCAAAACCTTTTACTAAAGAAGAGTTGATAAATAAAGTTTCACAAGCAATTGAGTTTTCGAAAAATTAGTTTTCTATTTTGAAAAAAAATTATCTGGACTATTATTTAGAATATCTTGACCAATTTCAAATATTTTCCCTTCTTCTATATTCACCAAAATCGAATTTTATATTTTTATTCATAGGCTATTGTGTTGTAAATATTAAATAAATACCACCGAGAATAACCAGAGCTCCGCAAATTCTTTTTATCCAAAGAATTGTTTTTGAACCTTCACTCCAGTTCAAATATTTTTGAACTTTCCCGGTTAATGTTCCGGCTCCGACAATTACTGAGCAATGCCCTACGCCGAATGCCAAA
>CAZRMA010000550.1:0-2883 GCA_964600655.1 uncultured Ignavibacteriaceae bacterium | reverse complement strand
GGCGCAATTGCTCCGTTTCGTTCGGCAAAATACAGTGCTCATTTACGTGATCTTGTTCAGAACTCTAAAGAATATGGCATTCCATTAAATACTCCATTTAAACAGTTATCAGATGAGCATGTTACTCTTTTAAGAAAAGGTTTTGGAGATTTCATTGGTATCGATAATTTTTTTGAGAAGCTTGAAAATAAAACTTACAAAATGCATATAAGAGTTTTATTGAGCCGTTATAGAGGATATTCAACTTGCACAGCCTGTAAAGGTTCTCGGTTAAGAAGGGAAGCTCTTCAAGTAAAGATTGGTGGTAAGTCAATTTATGATGTAGTTAAAATTCCTATTGAACATTCATTAACATTTTTTGAAGAACTGAAACTTTCAGATTACGATATGATGGTTGGGGAACGCGTCTTAAAAGAAATTATTAAGCGATTAACTTTTCTTGATAATGTCGGAATTGGATATTTAACACTTGACCGCTTAAGCAGTACGCTTTCCGGCGGCGAAACACAAAGAATAAATTTGGCTACATCACTCGGTTCTTCACTTGTGGGCACATTGTACGTTCTTGATGAACCAAGCATTGGGCTTCATCCAAGAGACAATCTACGTTTAATAAATATTTTAAAAAACCTAAGAGATATTGGTAATACTGTTTTAGTTGTTGAACATGATCCTGACATGATGAAACATGCAGATATTTTAATCGATATGGGTCCTCAAGCGGGGGAACACGGCGGGGAAATAATTGCAATGGGCACATATGAAGATGTTATTAAAGATAAAAATTCATTAACAGGAAAATATTTATCCGGGAAAATTTCAATACCAATACCTAAAAAGAGAAATGAAAAGAAAACTAAATCAATTAAGATTACGGGCGCAAGCGAACATAATCTTAAAAATATTAATGTGGAAATACCACTTAACAAATTTATAGTAATCACCGGTGTCAGCGGTTCCGGTAAAAGTACTTTGGTTCATGATGTGCTTTATGGCGGACTCGCGAAATATTTAATGATGAATCCCGCAAAGGTCGGGAAATATGATGAGATAACAGGCGGCGAATATATTGATGAAATAGAAATTGTTGATCAGTCGCCCATTGGAAAATCTCCGCGTTCAATTCCCATAAGCTATATTAAGGCTTACGAACATATTCGTGAGTTATTTGCGAGTACACATCAATCCAAGGCACGTGGATACAAGCCAGGTTACTTTTCTTTTAATGTTCCCGGCGGCAGATGTGAAACTTGTACCGGAGATGGATTCATAAAAGTTGAAATGCAGTTTTTAGCAGACATTTATCTTGAATGTGAAGACTGCAAGGGAACACGTTTTAAAAAAGAAATTAGAGAAATTACTTACCGCGGTAGAAACTTAGTTGATGTTTTAAATATGACTGTTGATGAAGCAGTTGATTTTTTTAAGGATAATGATAAAATTTTGAAATACATTCAAGTGCTTGCTGAGGTGGGATTGGGATATTTAAAGCTTGGACAGCCATCAAATACTTTATCCGGCGGCGAAGCACAAAGAATTAAGCTTGCTTCGCATTTAACCTCCCAGCGGGATAGAAAGCATACATTATTTATTTTTGATGAACCGACCACAGGATTGCACTTTGACGATATTTCAAAATTACTTAACTGTTTTAACCTTCTAATTGAAAGAACAAATTCTGTTGTTATAATAGAACATAACATGGAAGTAATTAAATGTGCTGATCATATTATCGATCTTGGTCCTGAAGCGGGAGAGAAAGGTGGTGAGGTTGTTGCAGTTGGAACTCCTGAAGAAATAATTCAAAATGAAAATTCGTGGACAGGAAAATATTTAAAACAATATCTGGATTAAAAAGTAATGGGTTGGTATATTTTATTTATTGCCGGACTTTTTGAAATTGCCTGGGCGATTGGATTAAAGTATTCTGCCGGATTTACGAAACTTTGGCCAAGTGTTTTTACTATTGCCAGCATGATTATAAGTATGGGACTTTTATCAATTTCTGTTAAATCATTACCGGTTGGTACTGCTTACGCTGTTTGGACTGGTATTGGCGCAGTAGGTACTGCCATACTTGGAATTTACCTGTTCAATGAGTCACGTGAGATTGCACGACTAATTTTTATTTTTTTAATTGTGATTGGAATAGTTGGATTGAAAGTTTACTCTAATTAATTCAAAATATAAAAGTCAAAATTCAAAACATAATTTAAAAGAATAACTGCCTTGTTCATATTTCTTTTCATTCAGTTTTTTTGACTTTTGATATTTGACTTTCTCAAATAAATTAGATAACAAAGTAATAAAATTGAAATTATGCCAAGACAAATAAGTGCCGGATTATTAATGTTCAGTGAGACAATAAATGGCTTAAAAGTATTTTTAGTACATCCAGGTGGACCATTTTTTTCAAATAAAGATGATGGATTCTGGGGAATTCCCAAAGGACTTATCGAAGAAAATGAAGAGCTTCTTGCAGCAGCTAACAGAGAGTTTGAAGAGGAAACAGGTATTAAACCATCCGGAAAATTATTTCCAATTGGAACTGTGGTCCAATCGAATAATAAAGAAGTGCATGCCTGGGCATTTAAAACCGAAAATGATAAACCAATAGAAATTACCTGTAACACATTTGAAATGGAATGGCCGCCGCATTCTGGGAAAAGGCAAAAATATCCTGAAGTTGACAAAGGAGAATTTTTTACTATTGAAGAAGCTAAAATGAAAATGTATTCTGCACAACATCCGTTTTTGGAAAGATTACAAGAACATCTGAAAAATAATAAAGGCTAAAATTGAAAAGCTTAATCTTTGCTTATGTAACTTTACTGGTTATTATCGCTACTCAAATTATTAACTCTTCAAGCGACAAAACAAATA
>CAZRMA010000549.1:0-2884 GCA_964600655.1 uncultured Ignavibacteriaceae bacterium | reverse complement strand
CAGGTCGCTAATAACCTGCCGGCAAGCCCCGCAAGGAGTACAAAAGTTTTTATCGTCACTTGCGATTGCTATTGCTTTAAATTTTCTCTCACCTTCTGAAATCGCTTTAAATAGTGCAGTCCGCTCAGCGCAAATTGTTAAACTGTATGAGCTTGATTCGATGTTTCCGCCCAAATATACTTTCCCATTTTCTGTTAGAAGTGCTGCACCGACATGAAAATTTGAATAAGTGGGAAGCGATTTTGATTTTGCTTCAACGGCTTTTAATGCGAGAGTTTTATTGTCCATTCATCTCTAAATTTTTAACGACATAAAAATATATGAATTGACTCTTAAATCAAACCATAAATAATGATTCTTAATTTAAATGGTTTTTTTTATGGTCAAATAAAATGTTGGAGTAAAATACTTATTTAGGAAACCGAAATTATCATTTGATATTTTCATCAGAAGTCTATCCACTCTTGATGCTAAAATTAATTTTATTAACAGAAGATGAAAACTGCTCCATAAAATTCCCTTCTGCCCTTCAATCAATTTTTGGATCACCAGTTTTGTGTGAAGCATTAAAGTAAATTTATCACCGAATATTTTTTGTATGTCATTTAATGAGAACAATTGGGCAATATCTTTTCTATTTAATTCTTGTTTCCTAAAAATGCTTAGAAAATATTTTTTAATGTTAATTCTTCTTAATAGTGAAACGATTGGTAATCCCCAATGGGGATCCGAAATAATATTTAAAAAAGAAAATTTATTTGGTGTACTAATAAAGATTATCCCATCATCTTTTAAAATATCAAATAATATTTCCGGTAAAGCATTAATTTCAGGAAGATGCTCAATTACATCCTGCAAGATAATTATATCAAATATATTTTTTTTGAAAGGAAGATTTAACGCATCGCCATTAATTAAAGAATATTCATTATTGATTTCCAACTGATTTTTAAGTCGATAAAAATCAAGGTCGTAACTTATTACGATATTGTTTTGGGAAAATACTTTTGAAGTCCCACCTATCCCTGAACCTAAATCCAACACTCGTAAATTTTTACAGATAGAAAAATTATTTAGAATACTTAAGAAAAATTCGCCGCGCTGGACGGACAAATCTCTACCGCATTTCCATCTCTGAAAATTTGGATGCGAATCATCCAGCCAAGGTATTGTATTAGAATTATTTTTTAGATTATGATCTTGATATATATCCATAATGAGGTTTTGAACTTTGACGTTTGACTTTTGGTTTAATTACTTCCATTTATTTTTTCTAAATAAAGCATTAATGAAGTTTAATACAATAAGTATTTCATAAGTAATTTGCATAATAAATATTCTGCAAAATTTAAAATTATATCCAAACTTTTTTTGATATGATAAGATTATGAATTCATCGCTTAAAATTTTAATTAAAAAGGGAATCACAAAAAGAATATTTATGAAAATTAAAAGCGGAGAAATTAAAAAAATCAAGTTTAACAAATGCCAATAGCCCAGCATAATTTTATGTTTTAAAAGATAATGTATTGAAGTTTTAGTATGCCTTGCTTTTTGAATTAAATAGTCCTTGAATGTTTCTTTCGCAGAAGAAAAAACAAAAGCTTTGTTATCTATGACGAACCCAATTTTCATTTTATTTTTAACCGCTTCTCTTAAAAGTAAATCGTCGTCACCGCTTAAAGTTTCAAATGTATTTTTGTAACCTCCGACTTTTTCAAACGCGATTTTACTGAATCCAAAACTTCTAGCCGTCGCCGAGTATGGCATTCCTAAATTCGCTGATGAATAAGTTAAAATTGAAGACCTCAAATTTTCAAAAGCCGTTAAATTATTAACAAAAGATTTATTTAAATAAAATGGCGCTGCTCCAAACACAAAATCAAATCCTTCGTTGAATTTTTCAGAAAAAGATTTTAGCCACCCAGTTTGTGGCATACAATCAGCATCTGTAATCATTATGTGAGGAAATTTTGTTTTCGAAATCCCGAATGAAAGCGCTCCCTTCTTTGCTAGCAACCCGTCATTTTCATTTTTAAGAACCGAGAAGTTATCAATTCCGCCTATTGATTTTTTAATTGCCCGAAAAGTGTCATCCGAGGAATGATCATCAATTAAAATTACTTCAAAATTATTTTGAGCATAATCCAATTTAATTAGAGAAGTAATCAGCCCTTCAATTTTTTCCACTTCATTTCGTGCAGCAATAACAATTGAAATCTGAATTTGAGTATCCAGGAAAGCTTTACTTTTTGAAGCATCATTTACAGAGAATAAACTGCTTAAACTGAAATAAATAAGAATTACTGATATTATCCACAGAAAAACTAAAATAAAAATTACCACAAAAAATGTCATAATTACCTAAAAATAAATAACATCTATAAATAAAATAGAAAATAATACCATCAAAAAGGCTCGATTATTGCAGTTAATAGAATTCTGAATGTTATAGTAAAAACCAATTTACAAATATCTTCTAATACAGTATATAAACGTTATTTTTTTTACAAAGCTATATGGGAGGAAATCTTGAAAAAGATTTATACAATCGCTGTTTTATCAATCATATTATTATTGTTAAGCAGTACAGGTTATTCGCAATATTTATTAGATGAAAATTTCAATTCAATGACTGATGGGCAATATGTTCCGCCAGTAGGTTGGGTTTTTGGACAAGGTGCTTTTCCAACATTAATTGATTTTGAATATCATTCCGGTTGGAAAGGTAAGAATTTTGGCAATGTTGCAGACGGCCCGAATCAAATTGCGATAGCCATAAATATTTATGGATCTGGTAGAATTTGTTGGGCTATAACACCTGAAATGGATTTGAGCACAGCATCTGTCAAGAAATTATCATTTGATGCAGCTCTGACACATT
>CAZRMA010000548.1:0-2906 GCA_964600655.1 uncultured Ignavibacteriaceae bacterium | reverse complement strand
AGCAATAACACTAATAATATTAGGTTCAATTTCTTCGCGGGTCCCTTACAGAAGTTCATCAACAACAATACCCCGTGATTTCTTAGTATTGTCAACAATTATCTCCTTTAACATAATTCAAATTGTAATTACAGGCAACATTTTTCTTTAGCTATAAATCGATTCTCCATTTTCAACTCATATTGTAGTCAATCCAAAATCCAGTTATATTAATGAAATATTTTTGATAAGATAGTATCAATTTTAAGGAGGTAAAATGAAAATTGTTCTTTCTTTTTTTATAGTGTTAACATTTTTATTTCTCGGTTGTGGTGAAGGTCGCGAAGTTTCTAAATTCTCACTTGTCTATGGTTATGATTTCACTAAATACACAGCGCAAGGGTTTTTATTCACGCCTGAGTTATATAATGGCGACTATGATGCTATTGGTCTAATCGAAATATCTATATATCCGGAGGTTCGATTAAATGACTATGTTGATGATAATAAATATGACACTTGGCATCGTAAAGGTCAAAATGAGAGGTGGTTAATTGGTAATGTTACATCAAATGAAATTTTAGACAGTCTTTATAATTACACAAAAAAAATGGGTGCCGATGCTGTTACAAAACTAAAAATCAGTGAATCAGAATCTATGAGTAATGGTGAAATATTGTATACTGGTATTAAAGCTTCGGGTTTTGCTATTAAGAGAAGATAAATAATATATGCTCTATATAGGCACTTGTAGCTGGAAATACGATTCCTGGAAAGGAATAATCTACCCCGATAAAGAAAAATTCGATTACCTCGTTGAATATTCCAAACATTACAATACTGTAGAGGTAGATCAGTGGTTCTGGAGTTTATTCGAAGGTAATAAAATTCTGCTTCCAAAAGATTCGGATGTAAAATCTTATACAAAAGCTGTCCCGGATGATTTTAAATTCTCAATCAAAATCCCTAACAGCATAACACTCACTCATTTTTATAACCGTAGTAAAAAAGAACTTCTTAAAGAAAATCCCCACTTCTTTAATCCTGATTTATTTGCTAAAATTCTTACAATATTAAAACCAATGAAGAAAAAGCTTGGACCTTTAATGTTTCAGTTTGAATATCTGAATAAGCAAAAGATGAGTGGCCTACCGGAATTCATAGATCGCTTCGAAGCATTCCTGGAACAAAAAAAATCCAAGTATTTATATGGAATAGAAATCCGTAATCCTAATTACTTAAAAAAGCCATTTTTTGAATTCATACAAAGGAATAATCTTATCGCAGTACTTCTCGAAGGCTATTATATGCCTCCTGTAAAAGAAGTATTCAAAGAATTTAAAGATTACATAGAAGATACTGTGGTCATAAGACTTCACGGCCCGGATAGATCAGGAATGGAAAAGGCAACAGGAAAAGTCTGGAATAAAATCGTTGCCCCAAAAGATGAACAGCTAAATGATATTGCAGAAATCGCTCATTACTTCCTCAACAAAAAAATGGATGTTTACTTAAACGTAAACAACCATTATGAAGGAAGTGCCCCCCTCACCATTCAAAAAATTGAAAAACTAATCCCAGGTATGTAAAAGTGAATATTATCCGGGTGTTGGTAAGTGCATATAGCTTGTATTTATGTTTATTTATACTTACTATCTTTGTAGAAGGAGTGTGTATATGAAAGAATCAATCAGCATTTTGATTGCTGAAGTTGATACAGAAATTTCAACAAAACTTAAGAATTATCTTAGTTCCTTTGGTCATAAAGTCTTTCCTGTTGTTACCAGTGGTGAAGATTTAATGGATCAGGCGAAACTATTAAATCCTTCTTTAATCATTTCTGATATTAACCTTAATGGTCAATTGGATGGTATCGAAGCAATAGCACGCTTAGGTTCTGCCAATGATATCCCTTACATTTTTATTACTGCCTATGATGATTATAGCAGGCTTATTAATTCATACTACTTAAATCCGGTTTCTTTAATAAGGAAACCTATTGATCAGATGGATCTCAAGGCAGGTATTGAGAAAGCTTTTCTTCAACCCGAACTTGTTTAGCTTTTACCCGCAATAATTTTTCAAGTTTATAATTAATTTTACAATTCTAATTGTGCTGCCGCTATTTATATAATTTAGAAATTATTCCCGGAATTTGAATAAAATCCACACTCATTATTATTTCGTTTACTCGCTCAAGAGCAAATGTGAACTTTCCTTTCGCTTCGCTCTATCCAGGTTCACGTCAGCCGTAAAAACTTAGTTGGTGTTTCTAATCATTTTACATTTAGCGGAAGCCTGTCCGCCTCTGGCGGAACATTCATCAGCACAATTCCATAAGTTTTATTTCGCCTTCTACTTGATAGCTCCACTTCGTTTCGCTATCAAGCTGTTCCACTTAGTCACAAAGCAAACCCTCGCTTCTTCATTCAATCGCTAAAAGTGCGTTTGCTGTAAAAGTTGCTTAAAAAAATATTTGCAATGGCATCAGTTTAAATCAGTTCTATCAGTTAAATCTGCGTCCTATTAACTCTTAACCTTTTTACTCAACATTTACTGATCGCATAATCATATTCGTTACTGTATGTTTATATTTATTTCCGTTGCTCCTGCTGCCTAATTTATCCCGCTTTGCGGGGCTTCACCGGATCGGACCTGCCTGCCGGTAGGTAGGTATATCAACCGCGTTATTTTCTTTTCAAATCTGTTAAATTTTTTTATTACATTCATTTAATTCAAATTCTAAAATTTATAAATGGTAGATATTCCCGAAAAATATTCTCATATATCATCTTTGAATAATTACCTGATATAACTGGTTATTTTGATTCATTCTTCGCGGGTCCCTTACAGAAGCTAATCCTTAAAATCGCCCCGAGAAACCTGGTACCGTTTAGTATTTATCTTTTGCAACTTAAAGCAAAACA
>CAZRMA010000547.1:0-2910 GCA_964600655.1 uncultured Ignavibacteriaceae bacterium | reverse complement strand
CAATATAGTAATTCGGGATATATTGTACTCGGTTACATTATTGAAAAAGTAACAGGAAAAAGTTATGAAGATGTATTAAAAGAAAAAATTTTTGAACCGCTGGGTATGAACAATTCCGGTTATGATCATACATCAGAAATAATTCCAAAGCGGGCTTCTGGATATGATAGAATCGGGATTAAATATAATAACACAAGCTATTTAGATTTGTCGGTTCCTTATTCTGCTGGTTCATTATATTCAACGGCCGAGGATTTGTATTTATGGGATCAGGCGCTTTATACGGAAAAGCTTCTTTCAAAAAAATATATGGACAAAATTTTCACTCCATATTCTAAACCGCCTTTTGCTGATGGCTATGGTTACGGCTGGGGAATTTCTAAAAAACATCTGGATAATATAAAAGATACATTAAATATTGTTGAACACGGCGGTACGATAAACGGATTCAATTCATTAATATTAAGGATAACAAATAGTA
The DNA here is from genome assembly GCA_964600655.1 of uncultured Ignavibacteriaceae bacterium. Taxonomy (GTDB): domain Bacteria; phylum Bacteroidota; class Ignavibacteria; order Ignavibacteriales; family Ignavibacteriaceae; genus CAVSWT01. The sequence goes on along the minus strand of CAZRMA010000547.1, from coordinate 2,429 downwards.
AGGATTTAATTGTTCTCTTAAATAATACCGGCGTTACAAATCTTAGTGAAATGAGCAATAAAATAATCGATATACTTTATGAACAGCCTTACAAAATTCCGCAAAAGCCATTGATGTTAAGCTTTACAGAAATGCTTGAAAGAAAAGGGATAGATGATGCGACTGATTTTTATAATAAGAAAATCGATGCTGGAGAAAAAATACCGGAATATCAGATGAATATTTTAGGGTATAGTTATTTGAACAAGAAAAAATATAAAGAAGCGGTTGGTATTTTTAAATTAAATGTGAAAGCATATCCTAAATCATATAATGTGTATGATAGTTTTGGCGAAGCCTTAATGATTGGCGGTGACAAAAAAGATGCAATAACAAATTACAAAAAATCTATTGAGCTGAATCCTCATAATGTGAACGGGATTGAAAAATTAAAAGAGCTTGGAGTTGAAGTTTCTTTACCGGAAGCTGCGAAAGTAAATATGAATGTATATAATTCATTAACCGGCAGATATGAATTAAGCCCTGCGTTTTCAATTACAGTAACAAGAGATAGCGATAAACTATATGTACAGGGTACCAATCAGCCGAAAATTGAAATTTTTCCCAGTTCCCAATTGGAGTATTATGCTAAGGTTGTTGATGCACAGATCACTTTTGTGAAAGATGACAGCGGCAAAGTTGTAAAATTAATTTTACATCAGAACGGGAAAGATATGCCGGCGGAAAAAGTAGAATGAAATTAAATCCATCTACATTAAAGTGAAAGCATTTTATTTCAAACTGATATTTAACTAATATATTTTTATGACTAAAATAAAATTTGTAATACTGATTTTTTTAAGTTCTCTCTTTGCTTCCTGCAATTCTTCAAATCCAATTGTTGAAATAAAAACAGAACTCGGAAACATTAAAGTTAAAATCTACAAAGACAAAGCTCCCATTTCCGCAGAAAATTTTCTTAAATATGTTGATAAAGGTTTATATAAAAATACTTCCTTCTATAGAACTGTTACCATGGATAACCAGCCGAATAATAAAATCAAGATTGAAGTTATTCAAGGTGGATTAGGCGACAATGAAAACAAAATGCTTCCACCAATTCCGCATGAACCGACAAACAAAACGGGTATACTTCATAAAAATGGAGTCATATCTTATGCTAGGAATGAACCTGGTTCTGAAACATCTGAATTTTTTATCTGCATCGGTGATCAGCCGGAGCTGGATTATGGGGGAAAAAGAAATCCCGATGGACAAGGATTTTCAGCTTTCGGAAAAGTTATTGAAGGAATGGATGTAGTTCGTAAAATTCAATCACAGCCAAATAAAGAGCAGGCTTTAACTCCGGCAATAAAAATTTATAATGTTGTAAAAGATTAACCTATTTCACCTTGAGTTGTTTTTAAAAATCCCTATGTAGCATAGTTATACGCATAGAATGAATTTAGCCTAATTTCACTAATTTAAATTTGAAACTATTTGTGAAATTGGTGGCTGAATAAAACAGAATAACTTCAAATGTCAAGATATTACGGTAATCCATATAGATTCTTCGTTATTTTAAAATTTAAGAATTAACTTTAAAAACTATTTGCAAAATGTCTGGTTAGGTTTGTTAGCAAAGTACTTTTTATTAGTAAATAAATGTATATTTTAAGTTAATAAATAATATTCTAAAAGGATTACATATGACAGTAAATATTTTAGATAGGATAACAATTGATGAAAAAGTATTAAACGGAAAACCTGCAATCAGAGGAAAAAGGATTTCGGTTCAAACAATACTCGAATTTCTCTCCGCAGGTGAAACTAAAGAAGAAATACTAAAACAATATCCTTCGCTTGAAAAAGAAGATATAACCGCATGCCTACAGTTTGCATCGAAATTGATGGAAAGGAATTATGTTTTTAAATCCGTTTCATAAATGAAAAAGTTTCTTATAGATGTAAACTTACCGTATTACTTTTCCTTATGGAATTCTGAAGAGTTTATTCATCAAAGGGATATTGACGATGAGTGGACTGATGAGCAAATCTGGAATTATGCCCGTGAAAATAATCTTACTATAATTACAAAGGATAGTGATTTTTCCCACCGAATAATTTTACAAGAACCTCCGCCGAAAGTTATACATATTAGATTTGGAAACGTAAAAATGGAGGGATTTTTTGATATTATATCTACCTCATGGAAAGAAATTCTTGAGTTGAATAATAAATTCAAATTAGTAAACGTATTCCATGACAGGATAGAGGCAGTTAAATAATCTCAGAAAATTTTTATTTGTATCGATGGCCAGTCCGAACTTGATTACGGCGGTAAAAGAAATCCCGACGGACAAGGTTTTTCAGCATTCGGAAAAGTTATTGAAGGAATGGATGTGGTTCGTAAAATTCAATCCCAGCCAAATAAGGAACAATCTTTAACG
>CAZRMA010000546.1:0-2916 GCA_964600655.1 uncultured Ignavibacteriaceae bacterium | reverse complement strand
TATTGATATTTTTAATAAATATCTCTTTGTTTTGTCAATCTTTTAAGGTTGTAGGAATACCGGAATTATTTGCGCCAGACATAGTATGTATTGAAAAGTCTGAAGTTAAAATTACGTTCTCCAAAGATGGAAAAATAGTTTTATGGGGAGCTGTAGGACGCGAAAAAGGTATGGGAGGTTTAGATATATGGACAGCAGCATATAATGATTCCGGCTGGGCTAATCCCCAACCAGTTAGTTTTAATTCAGCAGTTGATGATTTTGACCCGAGTTTTTCCGCTGATGGCAAAATAATCTATTTCTTTTCAAACAGAAGTGGTGGGGAAGGCGGAACTGATATTTATTTTTTAAAATACGATTCCACTAATCAAAGTTTTGGAGTGCCGGTAAATATGGGGAGTAAAATTAATACACGCTGAGATGAATGGGGCCCAACAGAATCGGTTGATGGTAAAAAATTTCTATTTTGTACAGACGGATTAGGCGGGCAAGGAAAGCACGATATATTTATGTGCGAAAAAGTTAATGATGGATGGAGCCAGCCGAAAGGAATCAATGAAATTAACTCTTCAGAAGATGATTTTGATCCAATATTTTTAAATGATAGTAAGACAATATTATTTACTAAAAAATATAGCGAAGATGAAGCATATTTATTTATAAGTTATTTATCAAAAGATGGATATACAAAACCAGAAAAATTAGGAAAGGATATTAATATTTCGAACACATGGAATTTTGGCTCTTCACTTGATCCAATAAATCACTCATATTTTTATTATTCAACACACAAAGAAGAAAATTCAAAAGGCAGGTTGGATATTTATAAAGTTAAATATGTTTTATCCGGAACAGATTAAAATATTATTACCTCTTGAATCCTTTTGAGGCAGACTGGGCGACGGGTTCGTTGCAACATTGTTAAATTGTTTATATTATTTCAAATTTCAATTCATCTAATAACTAAACTTAATTATTCGGTTTATATTGGAACACTTCTTCAAGTGAAACATTAAATATTTCAGCTATGCGAAAGGCGAGTTCCAATGTTGGAGAATATTTCCCGGCCTCAATTGCAATGATTGTTTGACGAGATACCTCCAGGCGGTCGGCTAATTCTTGCTGCGTCATTTCAGAATTGTGAAATCTTAATTTCCTGATATTGTTAGTAAGAAGAATTTTTTTCATTTTAAATTCCTCTTTTATAATAGAAAATTTTTGTAAGGTTTAGAACAATGTTTGAAATGAAAAGTGAGGAAAAAAGTAAATTAAGTAAAATGAAAGGTTGAATAATATTATTATTCAAAAATGAAAAAATTATAATGATATTAATAATTGCAACCACGCTGATGTAAGCATTACGATAAGATTTTGTTTCAATAACTTTATCTCTTTCATCAAAATTAATTTTTTTTGATTTAGTAATTAAAAGTAAAACTAAAACCAAAATTATATTAGCAACAATAAAACCTGATACAATAAAAAAATATATTAAAACAAAATCCTGTGTTTTAAATGTTAGCAATAAAAAATACCCAAAGAAAATAAATGATAAGATAAATTCTGACTTGGTATAAATTTCTTTATTTAGTTTCATCTTAAAATCCTTAAAAATTAAATGTGAAAAATGTTGTACTGAATGTAAAAAATATTTGACAATATGTCAATAATATTTAACATATTCGTTCAATAAAAACTTTATTGTCCTTCAAATAAGTAAAAAGTTAAAATTGCCAGACTTTCGATAGGCAGGCACACATGTTCTTAAAAAATTAATTTTTTTATTATTCACTATTAAATTTACAAATCGGTCTGAAGTAAAAGGTTCCACGAAAAAATAATTTTTGTATATCAATCAACCCAACAATTCAAATTAAAAATAATTAATAGTTAGTCTTTTTTTTAGTGCCTGACCTTAAATCACATACCTTATAATTTGTATACCGCTTTTAACAATTATTCTATAAGTTAAAAACAAATGCGGATAGATATCTTAGAGCTGTTAGTGCTGCTCGTTTCTAATCACGCCGCAAATCATTTAACATATCAAAGAAAGGAAATAGTAAATGTCAGCAGAAAACGAAGTCCGTGAAGCCTCGAAAAAATTCTACACAGGCTTAAACAGTATGGCAAACGGGAAAGATAATGCATTGGTAGATGCCTGGTTGCACAATGCTTCTGTAACTGCAATGCACCCGATTAGCGGGCGGGAAGTAGGCTGGGATGCTGTGAACGAATCTTTTAACCAGGTGGGTAAAATTGCTTCGGACGGAAAGATTGAACTGAAAGATCAATTGATCCATGTACTCGGAGATGTAGCATACGAAGTTGGAATAGAAGATGTACAGTTCAAACTTGCCGGACAAGAGGTGAAAGGAAATGGTCGTGTCACTAACATCTATCAGCGGGATGGCGGGACGTGGAAGCTGGTTCATCATCACACGGATGTATTTCCGTCTATGGTGGAAATTCTCAAGCGGCTGCAATCAAAGTAAAAACAAATTAAAAAATAATATTGTATATACTTGAGATGACATCTGTTTAAAGAGATGCCATCTCTGAATTTATTCGCACATTGAACGGGGAAATTTTCGAGATTATATTAATCCAAAAAACCGCCTAATCATGCGTTTCAACCCAATCGCGCAATCATGCTCAACAATATCAAATATCTTCAGCATAGTGCTGCGTCCTGGCGAATTTGTTCAAAGTAGTTATACTATGAAAGATTCCATCAAAGGCGGACTAGTTTTTAATTATAAATTTTATTACCAAGTTCGGCTTTGATGTTCTGAGCTGTGCATAATTCCTACCAACAGAAATTCTTATTGTATAAAAAGTTAATAAAGATTATTTTCAAATAATAAAATTTCATCCATCAGGTCTCATCTCATAGGAAGGGCATAAAATGAACCT
>CAZRMA010000545.1:0-2933 GCA_964600655.1 uncultured Ignavibacteriaceae bacterium | reverse complement strand
TTTGGATTTATTGTTGGCTCTGTCGGTGCATATAAGGGCTATAATACAACTAATGGAACAGTTGGGGTTGGTAAGGCTTCAACAAGTTCTGTTGTAACAGCATCATTATTAATTTTATTAGTTGACATGGTATTAGTTAAACTTACGGTTTGGTTATGGATGTAATAGTCGATATTAAAAATTTAAGCAAAGCATTTGATGACAATATTGTTCTTGATGATATTTCCATGCATATATCAGAAGGAGAGAATGTTGTTGTATTCGGAAAAAGCGGGACAGGTAAAAGTGTGTTGTTAAAATGTATGGTCGGATTATTAGAACCGGACGCTGGTGAAATATACATTGATGGTAAAAGTGTGCTTAAAATACCTTTAAAAGAATTGAATGAGATAAGAAAAAATATAGGATTTTTATTTCAGAGCGCTGCGTTGTATGACTCTATGTCTGTAAGAGAAAATTTGGAATTTCCACTGATTAGAAATTTTAATTTCTCTGCTAAGGAAAGAGAAGAAAAAGTTAGACGAGTATTGGAAAAAATTTCATTAGAAGAGGCCATAAATAAAATGCCTGCAGAACTTTCGGGTGGAATGAAAAAAAGAATCGGGCTTGCACGTACTATTATTACAGAGCCAAAATTAATTTTATATGACGAACCGACTACTGGTTTAGATCCTATTACTTCAAAAGAAATAAGTCATCTAATTGTTGATTTACAGGAAGATTTAAATGTCACTTCGATAATTGTTACTCATGATTTAACCTGCGCTAAAATAATTGCTGACTACGCAATAGTATTAAGAGACGCAAAGATTATGTATGAAGGCGATCTAAAAAATTTAACTTCAACCAATGATGAATTTCTAATTGATTTTTTCAGTAGTGATTCAGTGGAACATAATAATGGGAGAAATTAATGGCGAAAAAAAAATCTGCCTTGCAACTTGGTGTTTTTATTTTTATCGGTATAGCAATACTTGTTTTAACAATATTCCTTATTGGAGATAAAAAATCTCTATTCAGTTCAACATTTGAAGTAAGTGCCTACTTTAAAGACATACAAGGATTGAGAAGCGGTGCAACAGTCCGCCTTAGCGGTATTGACATTGGAAGAGTAAGCAATGTAAAAATAGTTAGCGATACTACTGGACGAGTTCAGGTAACTATGAGTTTGGTGGAAGATATTAAAAGATTTATTAGAACTGATACTCAAGCTTCAATTGAAACTGAAGGGCTTGTGGGTAATAAAGTCGTTGTGCTTCAGATTGGAAGCTCCAGTGCTGATCCTGTTAGAAATGGGGGAACAATTCAATCAAAGGAACCACTAGGTTTTGCTGCTGTCATTGAAGAGACACAAGGGGTTATGGAATACACAAAAGAAATGACAAAAAACCTTGCTGAAATTGTAGGTCGAGTAAATAGAGGTGAAGGCAGCATTGGTAAATTATTAGTTGATGAACAATTATATAAAGATGCAACTCAATTAACTAAAAGAGCTGATCAAAGCCTTCAATCAATTACTGATGAGGTTAGCGGCTTAACGGTTTTATTTGATAAGCTTGGGAAAGGTGTTGAAAGTGTAGTTAACAATGTTAATACAGTTGTTACAGATATTGATACATTAGTTTCTGGTGTTCGCAGCGGTAAAGGATTAATGGGTGAATTGTTTGTTAAAGGAAGTAATCTTGATACGACTTTTGGTTCCGCTATGAAGAATATTGAAAAAACTACTTTTGATGCCAGATTAGCTGCATCAAGTCTGGCTGAAAATATGGAAGCGCTAAAACATAACTGGCTATTCAAAAGTTATTTTGAGGAAAGAGGTTATTGGGATAAAGCCAAATATGAAGATGTGTTGGATGAAAAAATAAATGAACTGAATGAAAAAATTAAAATGTTAGATGAAAGAATCTCTACTTTAAAATCATTGGAAAGTAGTAATTCAAAATAATTTCTTTTCCCTTACGACTAAAGCATATTTTGTACTTGCTATCGAAGAAATTCAATCGCCGCATTATAAATAAGTGATTATACTACCCAAAATTTCAACTCCTTTATTGCAAATAAAATTGTAAATTAGTAGTTCATTTATCCAAAATTATTAAAACCGGATTTGCTCTTAATATGACAATGGCGATTAAAAATATTAATAAAGAAAAGAAAATTATTGTTAAAGGCGCTCGTGAACATAATTTAAAGAATTTAAGTTTTGAAATTCCCCGTAATAAATTAGTTGTATTTACAGGCGTAAGCGGCAGCGGTAAATCATCGCTTGTATTCGATACTATTTATGCTGAAGGACAGCGGAGATATGTAGAAAGCCTTTCTGCTTATGCCCGCCAATTTCTTGAAAGAATGAATAAACCTGATGTTGATTTAATTCAAGGTATCAGTCCTGCAGTAGCAATTGAACAAAAAACCGGCGCTAAAAACACACGATCAACTGTTGGAACCACAACTGAAGTTTATGATTATTTGAGATTGTTATTTGCGCGAGTTGGAAAAACAATTTGCTTTAATTGCGGCAAAGAAGTCAAAAAAGCAACTACAGGAACCGTTTCCGATTGGCTTGAAGAGCAGCAGGAAGAAACGAAATTTTATTTGTCTTTTCCACTGCATGTTCATGAGGGTACAACTGTAAAGCAGGAAATTGATTTGCTAAAGAAACGCGGTTTCTTTAGAATATATTTCAATAAGAAATTGTATGACTTAAATGAAACAGAAATTAATGCTAAAAAGAAAGATACAATAAGAGTTATTATTGATAGGTTTAAAATTAATAAAGGTAAAGTGCGCGAGCGTCTTTCAGATGCTATTGAAGTTACATTTAAAGAAGGCGAAAACCGTTTAGTATTAATTAACGCAGACACAAACGAAGAAAAACATTTCAATAAATTCTATGAATGCTGCGGAATAAGATACGAAGAACCTGAACC
>CAZRMA010000544.1:0-2941 GCA_964600655.1 uncultured Ignavibacteriaceae bacterium | reverse complement strand
ATTCCATTTGGTTGTATCTTCTGTTGTTGCAACGGAGCCCCATTTTCCTTCGTTGCCAGGAGTTAGCTGGGTCCAATAATTTAAAAAATCCTTATCACCGTTAACGTTCTTTACGTTGCCCAAAAAGTTACTCTGCCTCTCAGCCAATGGCGGACCTTGATAAACTCCAACTGTATCACTTCCCGGTAAAGTTGTTAAACCGGGCAATCCTTTGTCAAGGGCATCCACAGTAAAATATAAATTAGACTTTCCGAATGCTAGCTTATCAATGTCTAATCCATTTTCGCGGCTGCCGATTTGAAATGTTTTTGTAAGACTATCCATACTTACATAAAAAGAATCCCCAGGAACCCCGGAATAAGTATTTTTAGTAAGGTTAACCCACTTCCATACTTGAGCGCCTATTGTTCCTGGACCGTCAACAACAGCAGCAGAATCAGAAAATCCTGCACTTGCAAGTCCGTTAATAAATACCCAATCTACACTTGCGGTATCGTCCTTTTGACCGAATCCTCTACCATAGAAAAAGCTGTCATCATTAAAGCCGTCTGATCCAACACGAATCCTAGCAAAAAGATTATAATAACCTGCACCAAGAAAAGTAACTTTATATGTAATTATCCGGTTTGTATCTCCCGGGCTGGTAAGCCCTGTATAGTTAGAATCTGGAGAAACATAAGTAACACCATTGTCTTGTAAGACTGAAAAATAATTGCCGATTTTTCCCGATTCAGCTTCAACAGTTACTGGTTTTTTGCCTGCATTAGCATCTATTACTTGCAAATTGTCTATGTATATTGCATTATCAGCATTTGCTGCATAGCTAAAATGAATTGGTGCCCTTATAACAGTTTGATTATCATTTACAGTAAACTGCATTGAATATTTTTTCCATTGTGTGGTAAGATTGGCAGGGCGTATAACTTTGTATTCTGTTAAAGAATAATTTCCTACTGTAAAATTAACTTGAGCACCTGGCTTATCAGCCTTAGCCCAAATAGAATAATTATATGTAGCTCCCGGTTTAATAATAAGACTATCTGATACTGCCTGTATATCCCATTGATTAGTTCCCACCCCATGAACTGTAACTTTTAGTGCTCTATTCCCCTGTTCAACTGTATCACTTACAATTTCAATTTCTGGAGCCGGACTAACACCTGAGGCAACCTGTATCAACCAACCTTTGATGCCTGTTGAATCAATAACTCCAACATCCGAACTTTCGAAACCTCCATTTGTCACTATTTGAACAGTTCCTAAACCTTCACCCATTACTGAAATTGAATCAGGAGAACCTAAGGCACTATGTGTTAATATTATGAATCCTGATTGACTAGAATTATCAACCGGTTTAAATGTTAAAGTCATTACCGAACTGTCTGATGGTGCTATAGAAAAAACGGAAGGGGAAAAAGTAAATAAACCATTAGTCGATTTAATTGAAGTTACTTTAAGCGTATCTGTTCCAAGGTTATAAATATACACGCTGTCTTTATCTGCAATGCCTGATTCAACAGTTCCAAAATCAACTAAATCTCTTGAGACAGCAAATATGCCGCTTGTGTTGTTTACTATTTTAGGGACAAGTTCAACATTATCAGCATACCAGATTGTAGTATCGCCTGTTGCTCCTACATCTCCTGTCCCTGCGCAGTTTATTCCAAAAGCTAAATAAACTGTATCTTTTAATCCTGAAGTGTCTGCTATATCTACTGCAATGTCTTCCCAATCTGTTGATCCCATTTTTGCACGGGTCCATGAACCAATTTGAGCTGCAGCATTATTTCCGAACTGACCTGTCGGCATTGTTTGATAGGCTTCTACTGCTATATCTTTATAGCCTACGTCTCCTTGAGCAAAGTATCCTTTAAATTTGAATGAACTATAATCAGCTAATGTTTTCCCATTCGGTAAAACAAACATAAGTACCGGTGCCGCATTGTAATTGTGAATTGTATTTTTCAAAACTTTATTACCGCTTGCAACCGGATCATCTGCAACTACGGCTTGAACATCTGTGGGGCTCCATCCGATGTGTGCAAATGAATCCCCTATGTTATTGCTTTCGAAATCCCAGATATTTTGTGCTCTAAGAGTACCTGCGATTAAAATTATGCAAAATAAAAATAATTTTTTCATTTCATCCTTGTCGTGTATTTAAGTTAAAATAATTTAATTTTTAGTAATAATTTAATTTCAATAAGTCTTAAAATTGGTATATGTCATTTCATAAACTTCTATCCGTTTTCTGAAACTCTATATTAAAATCCATGGCTGGGATTAAATTAGAAACTCCCAGCCATGAGATTTATAAATTGTGAAAGTTCAGAGAAAATTATTTAAGCAACAAAAGTTTCTTAGTTGCGGTATAGTTCTCTGTATTGATCCTATAAAAATAAACTCCACTTGCTAAGTTTTGTGCATTAAATGTTACTGTATATTTACCAGGGGCCTGAACTTCATTAACTAAAGTTTTAACCTCTCTTCCTAAAATATCATATACTTTTAGCGAAACTCTAGCAGCTTTTACAATACTATATCTGATATTTGTTGAAGGATTAAATGGATTTGGGAAATTCTGATCAAGTGAATATTTAGTTGGAATAACAGGTTCTGTCTCTTCAACTCCAACCGGGTTGTCTTTTATATACTGTGCAAGCCAAAATAAAGCTGGTCTTGCTGTACCATCAGTATTAACCAGGTAGGAATAAGTTATCCAAGTTTTACCCTGAATATATCCCCAAAGTGTGACTCCTTTTATATCAGGATGCTGCCACATAACAGGAAATAATTCCTGATACTTTGTTTTTTGCTGATTATCATTTTGAATATTAAGATCAAACTCAGATATATATATTGGTAATCCTGTTGCTGCCAATCTATCAAGATTTGATTTAATAGTTGCTGCACTTGAATTTTCCAAACCGTGTGCCTGACA
>CAZRMA010000543.1:0-2945 GCA_964600655.1 uncultured Ignavibacteriaceae bacterium | reverse complement strand
CACGTGCAGAATCGAACTGAAGCCGTGAATAAATTTTACTAAGATCTGATTTCTCTACTCTCTACCATAAAATTTATTCACGGCTTCAGTTCGATTCTGCACGTGCAACTTTTCATAAATTTTATGAATATGCTGCCGGACTGTTCCGGTAGAAATATTCAGCCTTTCTCCTATTTCTTTATATAAATATCCTTTGGATAAAAGCTGCAGAACTTCTTTTTCTCTATTTGATAGAATATTAATATCATTACTCCCCTGCGAGGATTTTTGAAATGCAGCAACTACTTTTCTTGCAATCTGCATATTCATTGGCGAACCGCCTTCATATAATTCTTTCAATGCATCAAGAATTTTATTTTTAGGTGTTTTCTTAAGAAGGTATCCATTGGCTCCAGCTGCCAGTGCTTCATAAACTGAGTTACTGTCTTCATAAATTGTAAACATCATGAATTGAGTTTCAGGACATTTGCTTTTTACTCTCCGAATGCATTCAATGCCGCTCATTCCCGGGAGATTAATATCCATTAAACCGATGTCAGGTTTTGTTTCTAACAGCTTATCAACAGCTTCCTCTGCATTTTCAAAAGCACCGACACATAAAAATTCTTTTGATTCATCAAGCAGTTGTTTTACTGAAAGACGAATATCTTCTAAATCTTCAACTACACAAACAGAAATTATTTTTTCCATGCTTTATTATTATAAAAATATTTATCAGTTTCATTATAACAAATGTTATATAGTAATTCCGTTTTTGTCTGTTTGGGGAAGTGGGAACCGTATTGCTGCTATAGTTTTTTCAGCTTGCAAAATTGAAAACTCCCCTCCAATACTTTCCATTCTATATTTCATGTTCTTCAAACCATTTCCAAATTTATTAATATTATTTGAATCAAAGCCTTTACCGTTGTCACAAATATTTATTTTTAATTCAAAATCGACTATAAAATCTAAACTCACTTCCGAGGCTTCCGCATGTTTAATTATGTTATGCACAGCTTCTTTGACAACTAAATAAATATTTCTTCTTTTCTCTCCACTTAAATTAATTGAAGGTGTAAATTCCGGCATATTTATTTGATATTTCAAATTATTGTTTTCTAATAATTGGACTGCATTAAAACGGATATAAGTTATAAGGTCTTCTAAAGTATCATAATCTTTATTCATCGACCAGATGATTTCATTCATTTTATCTACTACAGTTTCTGCCGTAAATTTAATTTTGTTTATTATTGTGGAGTTTTCGTTTTGATTTCTTGAATTTAAATTGCTTGAGAGATACATAATAGTTGTAAGTGATGAACCAATATCATCATGCATTTCACCTGATATCCGCCTTCTTTCTTCTTCCCTTCCTTCCATTGTTGCTTTAAGTCGAATAACTTCCTGTTCCTTTTGAAAGTTTAATATTGATTGTTCATGTAATTTTTTTCGCTGCCTATATAATCTGTAACTTAAAATGATTAGCAAAAGCAAAATGATTATTCCAATTACAGAAAAAAGAAGCAATGTATTTTCTCTTTTAATTGTCGACTGCTTCTTTTCAATCAATAAGTTTTGTACGGCAATCTGTTTGTCTTTTTGTGCGGCTTTATATTGAATCTGTAATCGATTGATATTTGTTTTTACTTTTGCATTTAAAATTGAGTCATGAAGTGCTTCATACATTTTACGATACTTTAAAGCACCTTTTAAATCAAAAATTTTTTCAAGAAAAACTGAAACAGAATCATACATCTCCTGCAGTTCATTTGCTGCTTTTATTTTTTCGACAATTTTGATCGCATCCTTAGTGAATAAAACTGCTTGATTAAAATTATGTTCAGTTTGATAAACTCCGGCAAGAGAAAATAATGCATAAAGACTATAATCCGGCATGTTTAAATTGTTTGCCATTGATTGAACATCTACATAGTCATTCTTTGCTTTATTAAGCTTGCCTTGATTCGTGAAAATTATTCCCCTATTTAATTTTGCATCTGCAATAAGTGTGGCGTCGCCGACCTTCTTCCCGATTTGTATCGCCTGATTAAAATGTTCAAGTGCCGAATTATATTTATCAATATGAATTTCCGTAATACCAAGGTTTATTAAACTGCTTCCTAACTCTGATGAATCTTTAGTAAGCTGCACTAACTTATAAGATTCATTTGCATATTTATTAGCTTGATGATAATCCTTTAATTCAATAAAAACTGAGGCAATGTTATTATCCAGTTTTTGCTGCATCTGCTTATTATTAATTCGATCAGCTAAATTTAACGCCGTCATATAATCTTCAGAAGCTTTTTGCAATTCTCCTAAATATTCATACTCATTCGCTGCATCGTTATATCCTTTTATCAGAGCCACAGTATCTTTTAATTCTTGCCCGATGGAAATTAATTGCTGACTATAATCCAATGCTTTTTCATATTTTCCATTATTATTTAATATTCTTATTGCATATGAAATAAATAATCCAAAACTTTTTTTATCTTTATTTTGTAGTGCAAGACTTTTCGCTTTTTTATAATAGAACATCGCTGAGTCAGGAAATTTTTGTTCAAGACTTTTTCCATACCTAAGAAAATAATCTATACTGTCTTTATAATTTTCTAATCTTTGTTGCGGAGATTGAGTATTACGCAAATCTACTATAGGTTTAAGTGCGGTTAATGAGTAGGAATATAAATTAAGTGTAAGTACGATCTCAAGAAGAAGAAATCGAAAAAGAAGACGAAATAACATATCTAATTACTATGAATGCAAAAGTTGGTAAGGTTAACAATTTGAAAGTAATAAAATGTTTTAGCAGTTTCAATCAAAAAAAACCTCTGATAAACTTTTAAATTATCAGAGGTTTAATTTATTGATGTAATAAAATTTACTTCAACAATATCATCTTCTTCGTTTGAATAAAATTCCCAGCCTGAATTCTATAAAAATAAACTCCGCTGGCA
>CAZRMA010000542.1:0-2950 GCA_964600655.1 uncultured Ignavibacteriaceae bacterium | reverse complement strand
AGATAAATTTTCATGTCCTAGTATCTCCTTTACTGCTCTTAAATCTGCGCCTCTGTCAAGCATGTGGGTCGCAGCGCTGTGACGAAGCACATGCGGACTTTTCTTTTTTATGTCGCTTACTTTTGAAAGATATTTATTTACAATTCTATGAACATATCTTGGATAAATTCTATTTTTATTTTTAGTAATTATTAGAGGTGCTTTTGGATTATCATCATTTTTAAAATCTAAATATTCTTTAATAATCGGAATGGATTTTCCCCCCACAGGTACTATCCTAACTTTGCTTCCTTTGCCAAATACTCTGACAGTTTTTGATTGCAAATCCATATCAGAGTTATTCAAATCGCAAAGTTCGGAAACACGCAAGGCACATCCATACAATAACTCAAAAATAATTTTTATTGTTTTTGAATTGTCATCACTTTCATCTGCCAAATCATAAATATTAATAATTGATTCGGTAGTAGTTATCTCCGGTAATTTTCGTTGTGACTTTGGATTAGAAATATTTCCAGCCGGATTAGATTCAATTATACCGTGCTGGAATGAATATTTAAATAATCCCCTTATCGAAGCAAGATTTCTAGATATAGATTTTTTCTGAATTCCTTTTTCACTTAAAATCATCAAGTATGATTTTATAAATTTTTCAGTAACCGAGTCAAGGGTTTCTTTAGAATAATCAGAGCAATAACCGGAAAAATTCTCTAAATCTTTTTTGTAAGATTTTAAAGTATTTAAGGAATATCTTTTTATATTTTTTAAATTATCCAGGTATTGACTTGCAGCCTGATGAATCAGCATATATTTTGCTTCAATATTCTTAGCTTTTAAGTGGAAAAAAGCAGTTTTTCAATTAATTACAATTAACAGTAACTAATTATTTTCTGAACTCAATAAAAGGAATTTATAATTCTTTAGCAATTTATTTTCGTACTTTTTCATAATTATTTTTTCAGCTTTTGATTGGTCGTCAAAACCTAATAAATGAAGAATTCCGTGAATCACAAGCCTTAATATTTCTTCTGAAAAAGTAACTTTGAATTTTTTAGAATTCCATTCAGCGTCATTTATTGAAATAAAAATTTCACCATCAATAAATTTCTTGTCGCCATCATAGTTAAATGTTATTATATCAGTAGAATAGTTATGATTTAAATAATTGATGTTGATTCTTTTTATTTCATCCTCGGTTACAAAATTAATTATTAAAGAATTTATTGTAAGTTCAAAATTATTTTTTAATAGCTGTACAATTTTATGAACTAATACTTTATCTATTTTAATATTAGACGTATTATTAACAAATAAGTTTTTTACCACGTGATGCTTACTACTTTTGGATATTCATTTTATTTAATGAATCGATTGTAATCTGAGTGTATTTTTTATACCGTTCTGCCGATTGTTCAAAGTCATTCATTTCAACTTCCGTTAAATTTCGAACTACTTTCCCAGGAACTCCGGCAACAAGTTTGCCTGTAGGAACAATAAAATTAGGTTTAATGACTGTTCCTGCAGCTACTAATGATTTTTGCTGTACCACTGCTCCATCCAATACAATTGCCCCCATTCCTATTAAACATAAATCTTCAAGTGTGCATCCATGCAAAGTTACTGAATGGCCAATTGTAACTTTGTTCCCTATGTTTAATGGAAATTTGCCATTAGTCACATGCAGCATCGAACAATCCTGAATGTTAGTCATTTTTCCAATTTTAATATAATGTACATCTCCCCTAACAACACAGTTGTACCAAACACTCGAGTGCTCACCAATTTCAACATTACCGATTATCTTTGCGCCGGAAGCTAAAAAAACGGATTTATGAATTTTGGGGAAATATTCAAGGTAAGGAAATAATTTTATTTCATCGTTTACATTTTGTACTTTGGAGGTGTCCATCCTTCTCTCTTCCAATCAATTAATTCTAATGTAATGTTTCCAATTATTACTTTCATTTTTGCAACTATTGGAACAGCAGCCTCATCATTTGAAAACCAGCCTTCGAAATATCCGGTTAACCCGAATACACTTACAAAATCTGTAAAACCATCAATTCTCACACATGCAATATCATAATCAACTGCATCAATCGAAACGTCAGATACTTCATTATAATAATTTATTTTAGTATAAACTTTGTCTTCGGTTACAAAGCATGGAATGTTTTGTTCTTTATTTTGTCCAGAATTTAACCGTGCATAATAAAAAATTGATAAACCATCCTGATATTCTTTATCTGCTGAAGTAGTTGAATCAGTCCAAATTTGATGCGGATAAACTTTGCCTTTTTTTATGTCAATCTTTGAATGGGCATAATCAAAATTATAATCCGTAAAAGTTGTGTATTCATCTCCTTTCACCAATCCGCGAAAGAATATTGACGCCGAATCTTCATTCATTTTTGTTTCGTAGATTTGATGAAGATTTACAAAGGGCACTCCTGAATATGAATCGATAAATGCCATTGCTCTGTAATAGATTTTTCCCTTTTCTATACTCTTACTTATTATTTTTAATTTTACTTCGCCAAGCTTAATTAAAGAATATCTTACCACATAAGTAAGTTCTTCACCCACTTGTAGTTTTTTTTTTATATAGTCTGACTTATCAGTAGCTTTATCATGTTGACCTGCAAATGAAGAACTGAAAAAAAAAGAAAGTATGATTATTAATAAAAACCTACCAATAACTTTCATTTAAGATTTGCCAGATCTTTTGCTTCATCAAATAGCACCGTAGCCTTTTCAACTTGTTTATCGATTCGTAATAAAACTGAGAACCAACCTTTATTCTTCCAATAGTTTCTGGCAAGCTGCGCTTTTAATCGTGTCGCTATATATAATTTATCAGTAATAAAATCCTTTGCAATGAATTTTACACCTTTCGAATCAGCAAACTTAGTGAACATGTTTAACTCGGCATCACTAAAATTAAACTCTT
>CAZRMA010000541.1:0-2963 GCA_964600655.1 uncultured Ignavibacteriaceae bacterium | reverse complement strand
GGGAGATATCAAGTGATAATGGTAAAACCTGGAAAACGAGATGGCATATTCATTATCAAAGAAAATAAAAATGTGATTAACAATTTTTTTTTACAGGAATTACTTTTAATTTTGGCTTAATAATAATCCAACCCAAAGATCATCTGAGTATCAAAACAATGTATAAAGTTTAGCCAAAATTAATAGGGTCAATCATGAATTTGGATCATGTGAATTCTGGCCTGGTAGTTGGATAATAAATATGGGCTGATTAACAGAGATTAATTTTTAGCTCTAAAAGTGCAAAAAACTGAGTCATTTTTTAACCTGTGTCAAAATTCATATACAAAAGTCTCATTTTAAGTGTATCTGTTTCAAAAATTTTTATCAAAAAAAGACATGGGTAGATTTGGTCAACAGGCGCTTTAACCAAAATTAAAAAGTGATTTTATAAATTCTTAAGTGGAATGTATGAAAAAATTTATATTGATAGTTTTTGTTTCTTTCTTACAAATTACTCTGACCGCACAATGGACTTCTCTAAACCCGATTCCTGACGGAAATTCTCTTCGATCTGTTTTCTTCATTAATAATAATATCGGATGGATTGTAGGATCAGATGGCTTTATTTCCAAAACACTAAATGCCGGAGTAACCTGGAATCAGAAATCAATAGCAACCACAAATACTTTGAAGAAAATATTTTTTACTGATATTTCAGTGGGTGGGATTGTTACTGAAATTTCGATGGGTTGGATTGTTGGTGAGAATGGCTTAATAATGCGTTCAAATGACGGAGGTGAAAGCTGGATACCTCAGAATAGTGGAACATCTGAAACACTGAACTCAGTTTTCTTTGCTAATAGACTTTCTGGTTGGGCTGTGGGAAATAACGGAACGATACTACGTACTTTCGATGGAGGAAATCACTGGAGGATACAGAATAGCGGAACAAATCTACCAATTTATGATGTGAACTTTATCAATTCAAAAACAGGTTATGCTGTGGGCGGTGACGGATTTGGAAGTGAGTTAATTATAAAATCCACAGATGGTGGAAATATATGGGTTGCAAAACCAAGCGGTGGAGAAGGTGTATTGTACTCAGTTTCTTTCGTCAGTGAAAAAGATGGATGGGTTGTAGGATTAGAGAAAAAAATATTGCACACATCCGATGGTGGAGACAACTGGACAATTCAAAATTTTAATAAAAGTAACCTCGGAAAAATCAGGAGCAATTTAATTGATGGGCCTGGCGGACTCAGATCAGTATATTTTAAAGATAAAAACAATGGCTGGGCTGTTGGTGGAGAAAATGAATACGATAGAACAATTTATACAACGACTAATGGTGGATTGAACTGGATAAACCAGTATTTTGGTTCTGAAGAATATGATCTATTTTCTGTTTCCGTTACACCTTCCGGTAATTCCTGGGCTGTCGGCGGGGGCGGAACTATTTTTTATTCTGAAAACGGATATGACTGGGTACAACAATTCAGCGGTTATAGTAATTATAATGCTGATGATATTTATAATATTCAGTTTATAGATACCAATACAGCTTTTGCTTCGGGATTCAGAAATGACTTTATCGAAGGCAACGGACTGGTACTTAAATCAACTAACGGCGGCGCGACATGGTTAACATCTTATCTAGATCAAAACTCAGGCGAACCCTATAAAGCATTATTTTTTACAGACGCTGATAATGGCTGGGCTGCAGAATACAGCTCTCTGATAAGACATACAACTGATGGCGGAAACTCCTGGGAAAATCAAACCTTAGGTTGCAGTTTTTCAGTTAACTCATTGTTCTTTACAAATAGTTTAACCGGTTTTGCATCCGGTGAAAAGATTTATAAAACCACTGATAGTGGAAACTCCTGGAATCTTAAATATACCGGAAGTATTAACTCATTATTCTTTATTGATTCTAACAAAGGCTGGGGTATAGGAAATAATATAATTAAAACCACTGATAGCGGGGAAACATGGATTGAACAGGACGGTATTGGTGGAAACTCCATTTATTTTGTTAATGATCTTGAGGGCTGGGCTGTTGGCAATAATGGAACTATCCGGAAAACTACCGATGGAGGAAATTCATGGCTTACACAAACAAGCGGCACAGCAGAAAATTTAAGATCAGTAAGATTTGTAGACAATCTTCGTGGTTGGGCAGGTGGATCAAATGGAGTTATCCTAACTACCTCGAATGGCGGTTCTGTTTGGAATCTTCAAAATAGTAATACAGATAGATGCATAAACACATTGTTTTTTGTGAACCAAAATTTAGGATGGGCCGGTGGTGCTAATGGGACTCTATTGAAGTATAATAATCAGCTCGGACCTCCTTCAACAGATGTATCTTCCACTTCAGATGATACAGGGTTAACAAAAAATTCGGATGGAATTATCCCAACAGTAAATTCACTGCAACAGAATTATCCGAATCCCTTTAATCCGAGAACAACTATTAATTATAGCCTTGAACAGAGCGGATTAGTTTCGCTCAGAATTTATGATATTACTGGTAGAGAAGTCGCATCACTGGTTAATGAAAATAAATCTGCTGGAAATTATTCTGTTGATTTTAACGCAGGCAATCTGGCAAGTGGAATGTATATATATATTCTGAAGTCAGGTAATTTTATTCAGACAAAAAAACTTTTATTACTTAAATAGAATTAGTTTTCCTTTAAATTTAACCTCCTGTAAATTAACAGGAGGTTTTTATTATCTGATTTATCTAATCAAATCTCTCATTTCTCTTATTGCTTCTCTAATCCCGATAAATACTGATCTTGCAATAATTGAATGCCCGATGCTAACCTCATCAATATCTTCTATCTCTTTAAATATTTTTATATTCTGGTAATTCAAACCATGCCCGGCATTTACTCCCAGCCCGAGTTTCTTGGCATGTTTTGAAGCTAATCGAATTCTTTCAAGCTCATCAAACTGATCTTCCTCAGTAAAAG
>CAZRMA010000540.1:0-2963 GCA_964600655.1 uncultured Ignavibacteriaceae bacterium | reverse complement strand
AAGGGCAGCATCCGGAATTATTATGGCTTCAGGAACTTTAGGTCAAATTATTCCCCCGAGCATTGTTTTGGTTTTGCTTGGAAGTGTTTTAAATATTTCTGTAGGAGCATTATTTGTTGGTGCTGTAATTCCTGGTTTCGTTTTAGTTTTACTTTATTTAATCTGGTTGATTGTGCTGACCATAATTCGGCCAAAATCTCTTCCAGCAATGCCTCAGGAGGAATTAGATAAATTTAAAGGCAGCTACAGAATTAAAAAAATTATAAACGCATTTCTTCTTCCTTTTATTTTAATTTTATCTGTGCTTGGTTCTATCTTTGCGGGAATTGCATCACCTACGGAAGCCGCTGCTGTTGGTGCTTTAGGAGCTACCATTCTTGCCATATTCAGAGGCAGTTTCAGCATTAAAACTCTTAAAGAAGTAATGATTAGAACCACTACCTTAACAAGCATGGTGTTTTTTATATTAGTTGGTGCAGCTGCTTTTGGTTTGGTTTTTAGGGGATTACATGGAGATACTTTTCTTTCAAATCTAATCCTTTCGTCCAATTTGGAGCCTCATCATTTTTTAGCAATCGTCATGGTTGTAATTTTTATCTGCGGATTTTTTATAGATTTTATTGAAATTACTTTTATTATCGTTCCAATTGTAGCTCCCATATTTATCCACATGCATATAGATCTTTTATGGATTGGAATTTTAATCGCGATGAATTTACAAACTTCATTCTTAACCCCTCCGTTTGGCTTTTCAATTTTTTATTTGAAAGGAGTGACCCCAGCAGGTGTTACAACTTCTCATCTTTATAGAGGAATTATTCCTTATGTTGGCCTTCAATTAATTGCTCTGCTTGCTGTGATACTATGGCCGGATATTGCACTCTGGCTTCCAAGAGTATTGGGAGTTTAAATTAAGATAGGATTAAAATTATTTTTATTTACTGATTAAATTTTCCGGCATCTGTACTGCTATGACTTTCCCGCGGGCACAAATTTCTTTCTTAGCACTAACAGTTATCTCTGAAATTACTTTTCTTCCTTTTATTTCAATTATTCTCCCCCTCAATTCGAGTTCAATTCCTAGTGGAGTTGGTTTTAAATAGTCTACTTGAAGTGATGCTGTGACAAAACGAAATGCAGGTAATGTTCCGGGGTCACGCCCATCAGATTTATATGCAGCTAAGGCAGCAGTCCCGGTTCCATGGCAATCAATTAAAGAAGCAATTAATCCGCCGTAGACATAACCTGGTATTGCAATGTGATATTCATTTGGTGTAAAATGAGCAACAGTTTCATTACCATCCCAAAAACTTTTTAATTTATGGCCTTGTTCGTTTAATCTACCGCATCCATAGCAGAAGCTAAGTTCTTCCGGATAATAATCTTGAATTGCTTTTATTTCCACATTAACCTCAAATATATTCTATCAAAACTTTTTAATAATCATGAATTATTTAGATAACATTATCAGATGACTTGTGTATGGTTGGTTTTTTACTTCAGTAATTATTTTGAGTTCAGCTTTCTCTATCAAATTATAAATACCTCCAGTTGCAACAAAGTTTTTATAATTTATATAATGATCTGAGCCAGCCGCAAATTCAACTGCTTCATTTATTGCACTCCAAAATCCATTTGGTTTTGGGACAAGATAATCTCCAATAATAATTTTATCAGCAATCAATGAAATATCTTTAAGAAGATTAATTCTTTCTTCTTCATCAACTTCATGAATAACATAAGTTATAATTGCATAATCGAACTGCTCTTTTCCTTCATTAATGATTTCGCTTAGGCTTGTATGTTGAAAAGTTATTTTAGAATTTGGCATACTTCTAAGTTTTAGATTTGCTCTGTTAATGTTGCGTATAGATAAATCTATTCCTAAAATAGATTTACAATTATCAGCAATAGAAAAAGAAAAACGACCTGTTCCACAGCCAACGTCAATTATTTTTGAGTTTCGTTCAATTAGACTTTTAATTTGTGCAAATAATCTATCTTGATTCGGAGCAATTATTGAATCGTAAAACCAGCCATCATACCAATGGTTTTTATTTGTTTCCAATTTATTAATATCTTCCTTCGGAATAATTATAAACCAAGTTCTAAATACTTATTAATCTTAAATAAGCATCTATATATTTCTATTAATTGATTCATCACGCTTTATAATTTTTTTCTGCCATAAAATCCCATTCATAAATATTTTTCTTGAAACTCATGTATGACTCATAAACTTTTTTTGCCATAGCATTAGATGAAGTTATATCTGAAATTGCTTCATCTGTAAACTTTCGAAGTGCCTCAAGAATTTCGTCGGAGAATTGTCTGAATTGGACTTTACCTTCTTTTTTCATTTTAAAAAAATACTCTGTGTTCTTTGCTTCAAATGCCGATAGCATAGTAATATTTACTTTTGCAGCAGCGACTTCGATTATATCTTTCAAATCTTGTGACAGTTGTTCATAAGCACTTTTATTCACGATTAACTCAAGTACAGGCCCGGGTTCCTGCCAGCCAGGATAATAATAGTACTTTGCAATTTTATCAAAGCCCATAATTGAATCATGATAAGGACCAATCCACTCAAGTGCATCAATAACGCCTCTATCAAGATCGGTGTATAGTTCTCCGCCGGGAGCTAATATAGAAGTAGCACCGGTCTTTGCTATTACTTTGCCGCCTAAACCAGGTATCCTCATTTTTAATCCGACAAAATCTTTCATAGTATTTATTTCTTTGTTAAACCATCCACCCATTTGTCCACCAGTGTTACCGCACACAAATGGGACTAAGCTGTGTTCAGAATAAAGTTCTCTCCATAAATCCAAACCTCCGCCGAAATATAACCAGGCATTAACCTGTTGTGCATTCATTCCAAAGGGGACACTGCCAAAGAATTGAGCTGATGGTAATTTACCTGCCCAGTAGTAAGCTGAACCATGACCCATTTCTGCTAC
>CAZRMA010000539.1:0-2990 GCA_964600655.1 uncultured Ignavibacteriaceae bacterium | reverse complement strand
TAAAAAAAGAGCGGATTAATATTTAATCCGCTCGATAAATTTTCCAAAAGCCTCCCTTTGGGGAGGTTTGGAGGGGCCTTTTATTTCAAAAATATCATCTTTTTAGTTGAGATATTTTGTCCTGCTGTTAATCTATAAATATAAACTCCGGTAGAAACTGTTATATTGTTATTGTTTGTACCATTCCATTGTAATTTATAATAGCCAGCATCTTTAATATCATTAACTAAAGTTTTAACTCTTTCTCCAAGAGTATTATAGATCTCCAGAACTACTCTTTCCTGTTTTGGCAATTGAAACTTTATTGTAGTCGTTGGATTAAATGGATTCGGATAATTCTGCGACAATTTAAATACTAATGGTATAGCAGTGACTTCAATTGTTTTTGAATAAGAGAAGCTTCCATTGAAATCTATCTGTTTTAGTCTATAGTATAATTTGCCGCCGGAAGAAGAATTATCAACATAGGAATAAGATTGTCTCTCTGTTGTTGTCCCTCTACCAGGAACGTTACCAATCTTAGTGAAAGTTTTGTTATCCCTGCTTCTTTCAATATCAAATCCTTGATTATTCTTTTCAGTAGCTGTTGCCCAGCTTAAGGTAATTTTGTCTTCAATATTGTTAGCTGTAAAAGAAGTTAACTCAACAGGTACAGGGGTTCCTTGAATATTAAGATTATCGATTGCCCATCCCCAGCCATGAGCTGCATCATCAGCATGAAGCCTAAATCTAATAAGTATTGTATCGTCTGCTGAAAATGTAGAAGCCATATCTATCATATGATTTCTAAACATTGTGGAATCTCCGCTGCCATTTGAATTAAATGCGTTAAACCATGCTGTATCTGTTCTTGAATCATATCCATCCAATAAAGGCATCCAATTAATGCCGTCTTTTGTCCCTTCAACAATTACATAATCCCAGAAATTACTATCTCCAAATTTACTTCCGGGATCGCCCGGTTCAACTATAGCGATTTCATCATAACTTATAGTTGCGTTAGATGAAGCAACGATTATAGGAATTAGTAACTGGTTTATATAGTTCGTCTGGTCGTTGTAAGGATGAGGGGAATGTATAGCCCCTGAGCTAAAGCCTGTTGGGGTACTTATTGTAAATCCATTACCATCAAAATCAGAAGTTGGCGAATTAAAATCATTCACATATTTATCTTGAGCCTGTGCTAAAACTTTATCATCGGAAACCCTCATATAAGATTTATATGATTTACCGTCTTTATAAGCTACTACTTGAACTGAATCTGTTCTTGTAACTGTAACCTGATAATGAATTATAGAATCAACGCTGGCAGTATTAGTTCCTATCGTTGCAATGCTCATTCCGTTAAGATTAATATGAGTAGAATCATAACTTGATCTAAGAGTAAAAGGAATTAACAATGCTCCATGTGGATTTTGAACGATTGGACTTAATCTTGGCGATTTTACAACTGCTGGAGGTTCATATCCTGAAAGCTGCGGCATTGTAACACTCCAAACACCCCGCCCGTGTGTAGCGACTATAATTTGATCGTTAACAATTAACATTTCCCAGATAGCAGCTGCAGGCGCTCCATTATTAGCATAAGCCCAGCTTCCGCCGCCATCTGTTGATTCGAATATTCCGATATCTGTTCCAGCCCAAATAATATTCGTATCATAAGGCATAACAAGCAAACTATAAACTGCTACATCAGGGAACCCGGTTGAACTAACTGTGTCGGTACCAAATCCAGAAATGTCAGTCCATGATTGTCCCAGATCAGTTGTCTTTAATATTTTAGGCGCTTTGGCAAAAGAAAAGAGTACATATGCAGTACTATCATGTGCAGGGTCGGTTTCTATACTTGAAATTCTTCCTAAAGTTACAGTTGGATAAACAGAGGCTGCACTAAAGGTGAGGCCACCGTCTGCAGAAACATAAACCGGATTACCAGTTGCCATCGTTTGTCCTGCCCAAACAATTTGAGGATTAACCAGTGAAGTTTTGACTTGAGAAAAACTGCTGGTTCCATTAAAGGCTGACGGCATGGGTGTTAAAGTCCAGCTATCTGCAAAATCATCCGATCGCCATACACCTGAAGCTCCAACTGCAAAAACTAAATCCGGATCTTGTTTTGATTTAGCGAGTTTAGTAATAAAAGGTCCATTTCCATCATCAGTTAAACCACTTGCGGCTGCTGCATCAAACCAATGCGCACCGCCATCTGTAGTTTTATATATTGCATCAGAATAAATTGAACCAAGAATTTCATTGGGATTATCATAATTCCAATCTACTTGGAATCCATCGCCGCCCAAAACTGAAGTCCATGAACTCGCATTTGTTGGATTTGAAGGTGAAAGCCACGTTCCATTATCCTGAGTCCCTCCGATGTATATGTCGGAACCATTCATTTTATCTACGCCGTAAAATTGGGTTGTATTATAACCGTTTTCAGTACCATTAAAAGTAGTTCCTTTATCATCTGAATAATAAACGCCGCCGTCATTTCCATTTATAAGCCTGAAACTTTGTGTCGCTTCATTGGTTTTTACTAAAGTAATATTGTGTTGATCAGGATGAACTCCTTTTGAAGTACCGCCAAATTGCTGATAAACATCTGCAATAGGAGTTGACGTTATACGTTTTGTAACGAAATTCCCCCAATTGATTCTTAAAGTTGAGGCCGGTAAATTATTTGGATCCCAGGTACCGCCGGAAGCTAAAGTAGGCCAAATTGAAAATATGTTTTTATAATAAATTCCATCATCCTTTGCAAGAGATGTATCTGCAGTAGCACTATAAGGAACAGCATTTATCATCATGTATTCTCGTTGAGGATTATTTCCATCAAAAGGAATTAAATCAAAAACTCCGTTATTAGCCCAATCTCTAAAAGAAAATGAGATCTGCCTGTTATGAGTAATATCCCAAACTTCAAATGGAACATCGATGTAATCTTGATATTCATAAACGCCTGTTGAACCATTGCGGACAAATCGGTAAGC
>CAZRMA010000538.1:0-2990 GCA_964600655.1 uncultured Ignavibacteriaceae bacterium | reverse complement strand
TTGTGCCGGAAGGAGAAAAACAGCCAATACCAAAAAATTGGTATTATCATAAATAATGTACAGTTATCTTGAAGTAAAGGTGTTTAGAGTAAATTAGAAAAATATAAGTGTAAATAACTTAATTCAGTTTTGATTGAAGAATTTCAAATCCACTCACGCCTTCCCAATGATGATTTGGAAATATTCTTACCAATCACCCAACGGGCCGCCGTAAGCACCCTGATCATTCCGACTTCCATCTGCGTTATTATATATAGATATTGGATTGCCGGCTTTTAAACACGGAGAAGTAATTGTCAGATGTAGGTTTGTTTCAGAAATAAATGAAGGGGACGAATTTTCAGTTTCCATAAAATTGTATTCTACAATATAGTGGCTGGAATCCGTTTGAAGATAAGATATTCTTGGGTCTCCGCCTCTGCAAGTATTTTTGTAGAATATATTGTTTTGAACTTCATCTAAAATCGGTGCCTGCATAACAATTGCACCTCCGTAATTGAATCCTTCATTTTTATAGAAAGTATTATTAATTATTTTATTTGAAGATTCGCTTGTAAGAATAGCACCGCCGTAAGCTGCACCCAGATTGTTATAAAATATGTTATTAGTTACAACTGAATTTGATCCTCTTATTGATACTGCACCGCCGTTATTGGATTTATTATTTCGAAAGATAGAATTGGCAATGGTGACATCTGCATCGGAAATATCTATTGCTCCATTTCTTGTAGTATCATAAATCATAGTTGCGTCAATTCCTTCTACTACAACAAATTGTAAAGTTGAAGGAAGCGAAGATGATTTAATTATTATTCCGCCCCAATACTGGTCAATTGCTGATAAAATAATTGGGCTCCACTGACTTCCAAAACAAAGAAGTTGCCCGTTTACTACTATCTTAGCTGAATCACTAAAATAGATAATTACTCCTTCGGCAATAGTTAATGCTGCATTTGAATCTACAACTAAATCATGTGTTACCCAATATGGTGACTTATCTGCTGTTAAACTACCATTAACGTTACCCTCAATTTCAGTATAATTTCCAATTTCCGATTCAGTTGGCTGGGGATCGCTGTAACAACCCGAAAGAAAATAAGAAATTAGTAAACTGAAAACTGAATATTTAACGATATTAAAGAACGAGTTCATTTTAATTTAACCTTTAATAAATAATTAACAATTAAATAAAATTATTTAAAATAAATTTAGATTACCCGCCAATTTTCTTGAATGACTATTTAATTATTATCATCTTTTTTGTTTGGATATTTTCGTTAGTGTTTAATTGATAAAAAATATACTCCGCTTGTAAGTGATGATGTATCAAATTCTATCATGAACCCACATGGTTATTTCCCAGTAGTAAATGAATAACTATAAGGTTCCAAGTAATCGCCGCCTTTTGATTTAATCGTTGAACTGAAATAGATAGTATATTTTGTATTTCTTTGAAACTCTTCAGCTTTGAAATTAATGTATATGTAGTTACTATTTGATCCGTAAGAGTATGATAAATTATATGAAATCTGCGGTGAAACGGAGATAGATTTTCTTAAAGTTGATGTATCAACAATAGCATTAAAATTGAAACTAAAATTATTGGGAACACTAAATCCTCCCGGTCCATTGGAACTTGAATAACTACTTAATCTAACATTAAATGGAGATGTTATGAATGAAAATTGATATGGCTTATCAATTTGCAATCCGTTATGATCTTTTGCATTTGAAGAAACTGAAATTGTATATTTTTTATTGTAGGCAAGAGTATCTGCAAGATCGTAGTAAATATACAAGGAATCACTGGAGTAATAGTACTCACCCATGCTCCAATCACCTTTTATAGCAGGCGTAATTGAAATGTTACTAAAAATTGTTTTATCAACTTTACTATTAAATGATAATGAAATCTGTGAATGACTTAATGGTTCAACACCATCCAACAAGGGAGATACTGAATAGACACGAAATTTTGGCTCTGGTATAAATGATACAATTTGAGGCTTGCTCAATTTATAGCCGTGGATGTCTGTTAATGTGGTATCAATAGTTAATATATAAGTTTTAGCAGCCAAATATCTACTATCGGAATTAAATACAAGTATATTGTTGAAAATATCATTATAGCCATCACTTAATCTAAGATAGTTATAACTTGAATCCGCTTTTAAGGTGATAGCATTCCCCGCAATGTTTTTTATATTAATTAATTTATTAAACTGTATTGTAATTTGAGGATTAGAACTGTATAAAGTAGGATCAGTATTTCCAAAAGGCCCGATGGCTCCATTTGCTGGATTTGTAAATATTACTCTTGGCATTGTGCTTGGGTTACTTAATGAATCTATAGCGGTTACATAGTAAGTATTTTCTGTGGGAGATTCTTTGCAGCCATATAGAATTATAAATATTATTCCATACAGAAAAACGAATAAAAGTGATTTCTTTCGCATACTTATTTCTTCCTTTAAATGTATAACTAATAAATTAGCAAATTATTTGTGTTCAATATTTATTAACAATTTGATTTGTAATGCTAATGATTATTTAAAATTCCCTTTAGTCGATTACATCGACGAACACTTAATATTAGGTTGAATCATTTGCTCGGAAAAGTAATTATGTGATGCTCACCCTATTTATGTAATCTTTTTGTAGCGTTACAAAAATCAAAACTAAAATAAAATATTATAGTGAAATTAACAATAGGGAAATGAAGAAGCATTGGTGAACCCGCTATTAGCGGACGATCAAAACGCACAGCCCGGGATTAAGGTAAGGAGTAAGTTGTTTAACTTGCTTGATTGTTGTTTTAGCAATAAATTATTTGTAGGTCAGTTCCGCCCATGGTGGACAAACTTTCAATGAACTTTATTTTACTGAATCGAATCGCAAGTTATTATTCTCTTTTCCCTATTGACTTTTTACTTACCTGCCCGGCTTTGACGTATTAAAGAGGTTCGGCTTTTTTTCAAAAATTGACAAAA
>CAZRMA010000537.1:0-3005 GCA_964600655.1 uncultured Ignavibacteriaceae bacterium | reverse complement strand
TTTAGGAGCTGGCCTATGAATAGGATATCTTTTTTCAGATTTAATTTCGCCTAATTTATCAATTCCATGTCCAAGTACATTTATCAATCTTCCTAATGTTGCAGGGCCAACAGGCACAGTAATGGGTTCTTCTGTATCAATGGCATCCATCCCTCTAACCAATCCATCGGTAGAATCCATTGCAACGGTACGCACCCTATCTTCGCCTAAATGCTGCTCAACCTCTGTTATCAAATCTTCTTTAACACCCTCAGTATTAGTACGTGGAATTTTAATCGCATTATATATTTTCGGTAAATGACCATTTTCAAATTCAATATCAACAACAGGCCCAATTACTTGTATTATTTTGCCGATTACTTCGCTCATTATTATTCCTTATGATTAAAAATTGAGTTACAAAATTAAAGATATAGGTTCGCTTTTACAAATATTTTAATTTAAATAAGATTAAAAATGCTTCAAAAAATAGATTTAATAAGAAATTTTAAATCAGATTTCGTTACTTTAAAGTTAGAATTTATCGAATATAATTTTTATTAATTTTTTTTATTTTTTTTGACTTCTTTGGTTGTTAAATGGCTTTATTTTTTTATTGATTTGAATCTTTTTATTAAAATATTTTTTTTGTTTTAACCACTCTTCTTCTTTCTAATTTATCCAACGCTCAATCGCAGAATGGGAATTCTAAACTTTCGATTGAAAATAGAGTTGATGAATTAGTATCTAAAATGACATTAGAAGAAAAAGTTTCCCAGATGACAAATGATGCAGTAGCAATTCCTCGTTTAAATATCCCGGAATATAATTGGTGGAATGAAGGCTTACATGGGGTCGCACGAGCCGGTGTTGCTACAGTTTTCCCTCAAGCAATTGGATTAGCTGCTACTTGGGACACTGATTTAATACATAATGTTGCAGATGTAATTTCAACTGAGGCAAGAGCTAAATACAATGATGCAATTAGAAATAATGATCATAGTATTTATAAAGGTTTAACATTTTGGAGTCCGAATATTAATATATTTCGCGACCCAAGATGGGGACGTGGACAGGAAACTTATGGAGAAGATCCATATTTAACCTCCCGCATCGGTGTGGCATTCGTAAAAGGTTTGCAAGGAAATGATCCAAATTATTTTAAAGTCATTGCTACACCAAAACATTTTGCAGTGCATAGCGGCCCCGAACCGGATAGGCATACTTTTAATGCAATAATCAGCAATAATGATTTATATGATACTTATCTTCCAGCGTTTGAAGCCTGCATAAAAGAAGCAGAAGCATTTTCAGTTATGTGTGCTTACAATAGTTTAATGGGAAACGCATGTTGTGGCTCACCGCCATTACTTCATAAAATTTTGCGAAATGACTGGGGATTTAAAGGATATGTTGTTTCGGATTGCGGAGCTATCTCAGATATTTACGCTACTCATAAATTGGTTGCAACCGCTCCGGAAGCAGCCGCAGTAGCCGTTAAATCGGGAACAGATTTAAATTGCGGGAAAGTTTATAGTTTAGATTTAATTGAAGCAGTTAAAAAAGGTTATCTTTCTGAAAATGATATCGACACAGCAGTTAAGAGATTATTTACAGCACGCTTCAAGCTCGGAATGTTTGATCCTCCGGAAAAAGTATCATATTCAAAGATTAATATTGATGAAAACGATACAAAACAGCATAGACAAATGGCTTTAAAAACTGCCCAAGAATCGATTGTGCTTCTTAAAAATTCACCGGTTACAAAAGACGCTTCCGTAAATATTTTACCATTAAAAAAGGATTTTGGAAAGATTGCTGTTATTGGCCCAACGGCAAATTCATATTTAATGTTATTAGGAAATTATAATGGAACTCCTTCTAAATATGTAACGCCTTTAGAGGGAATAAAAAATAAAGTCAACGATCTTAACAAAAATGGAAATTCAATTCAGGTAGTTTATGAATCAGGCTGCAATTTAGTTGAAGAAGGAAATGTTATTCAATACTTTTCAGAAGAAATGTTTAGAAATTCAGATGATAAGGGATTAAAGGTTGAATTTTTCAAAAATAAAAATTTTGAGGGTCATCCATTTTTTTCAAGAACAGATCGGATAACCGGTTCAAATTGGATTTACAGCACAAAGAGACCATCATTTAAAGGATATGAGGATGTAGCTTCTGCCAGGTGGAGTGGGATATTAACTATTCCTACTTCAGGAGATTATAATTTTATTATAAAAAGTGATGGTATTTATAAGCTGCTAATCAATAATGAAGTTATTTTGCAAGATTCTTTAGGATCAGAATTAACTACAAATAATACTAATTTAAATTTAGAAGCCGGAAAGCGATATAATTTTAAATTGGAGTACGTGATCAATTCAAAGCGTCCACAACTAATTTTGAATTGGGAATTGCTTAATGTCGATAATTTTCAAAATGCGATTAATATTGCAAAAGCTTCGGATGTTATTGTTTATGTTGGCGGCATTACTTCGCAGCTTGAGGGTGAGGAAATGCGAGTTGATTTCGATGGATTTAAAGGCGGCGATAGGACAAATCTCAAATTACCTAAAGTTCAGGAAGACTTACTCAAAGCACTCTACGCAACTGGCAAACCAGTTGTTCTTGTTCTTACCAGCGGAAGTGCATTAGCTGTAAATTGGGAAAAACAAAACTTACCGGCGATTCTTCAGCTATGGTATCCTGGGGAAGAAGGCGGGACAGCGTTGGCAGATGTTCTCTTCGGAGATTATAATCCTGCAGGGAGATTGCCTGTTACATTTTACAAATCTGTTGATCAACTACCTCCGTTTGATGATTACAATATGAAAAACCGGACTTACAGATATTTCAATGGTGAACCACTTTTCCCTTTTGGATATGGATTGAGTTACACAAAATTTAAATATGATAATTTAGAAATTAACACGGATTTAAAAACTGCTGGTACAGTGGAAATTTCTGTTGAAGTAAAAAATGTTGGAAAAGTTCCGGGTGACGAAGTTGTTGAACTTTACTTG
>CAZRMA010000536.1:0-3008 GCA_964600655.1 uncultured Ignavibacteriaceae bacterium | reverse complement strand
CTATGGCAAAATATGAAAAGTTTACTCCTGCAAATGATCTTATGCCGCATTGGGGAAGACAGGAAGTTGAACAGTTATTAAAGCAGATTGATGAGTAGAAATAAATTAATAATTTTTTAAGACGTTTCAATATAATTACTCCCTAAATTTGTAGAGACGTATCGCTATGCGTCTCTAAAACGTTTTTACGTTCGTCTTCTCAATTGTAATTCATAATTCTATTTATTTCAACAAAAGATAGGGTCTTGTGCCCAAGAAAAGTAGATTCTCCTCCTCCACCAACGTTTCTATAGAGTGTCTTTACCGAAATTATTTAAAAATAAAATTTTAGCCGTCTAAATAAGATTTAGTTTACTCTTTTAACTAAATTAATAGAGCAAATAATAGAATTATAAATCTTCATTCCTTCAAATGAGATACAACGGGAGAAATATTTTTGTTTTTATTTTAATATCTATTACTTCCATTATTTGCCAGCCTGATCAACTAAACTTCAAAAATATTTCTATTGAACAAGGTTTATCACAATCTACAGTTTTTAGTATTGTTCAGGACAGCATCGGTTTTATGTGGTTCGCCACAAGAGACGGATTAAATAAGTATGATGGTTATAATTTTACTATTTACAGGCCGGAACCACTTAATCCTGAATCAATCTCTGCTGCAGGTATCAGAAGACTACTAATAGATTCCCGCGATTATCTTTGGATAATTACTTTAACAGGGGATGTAAACCGATATGACTATAAAAAAGATGTTTTTAAAAAATATTCTCTTGATGACAATAATTCAATAACTCAGATCCCTCTAGCCCGATGTGTAGTTGAAGACTTTACTAATAATATCTGGGTGGGAACAGTAAACGGATATTTGTATCAATTCGATTATGAAAAGGAAAAATTCATTAGAAAAAATGTTAGCTTGAATAGAAAGAACGACTTGCAAGATATTCATTTGCAAAGTATGTATGCAGATAATTCAGGTTTAATTTGGATTGGAACTTGGGAAGGATTAATTAGCTGTGATTGTTCTTCCGGTAAAATTATAAGGTATAAACATAATGCAAGTGATCATCATTCATTAGGAGGCAATGCTGTTTTTGATATTGCTGAAGATATAGACGGAAATATCTGGATAGCTTCAGCTAATGGTGGCGTAAGCGTTTTAAAAAAAAACAGAAACACATTTAATATATTTCAAAACGAACATGATAATCTAAATAGTATTTCAAGCAATAGAGTATTTTGTATTTATCCTGATTTAAAATCAAATGTTTGGATTGGTACTGCTGATGCCGGATTAGATTTATATGACCATACTAAGAAGGTATTTAAAAATTACCGCTCTGGCTCTTCCTTACAATCTTCATTGAACCTTGGCTCGATATTATGCTTCTTTGAAGACAGAAGCGGAGCCCTCTGGATTGGTACTGCCAATGATGGTGTTAAAAGAATTGATATGAGGCAACAAAACTTTTTTAATATCTCTCATATTGCAAATAATCCTGACGGTTTAAAAATTAGCACAGCTCTGGCATTGTGTGAAGATCATTTAGGTACACTTTGGGTAGGAACTGATGGAGGAGGATTAAATAAACGATTGGCCGGGAAAAAAGAATTTGAACATTACAACCATCTTTCTCCCAAAATCATCAGTAATACAATCACCGCGATATTTGAAGATCATAAAGGCACTATATGGATCGGGGCTGATCCTGGATTTGGAACATCTGCTGGGAAAGTAATTACATATAATAGAGAACAAAACATTTTCAAAACACAGCAGGAGGTTTCCCCGGTTGTTGCAGGTATTGGAGTATTCTTTGAAGATACGCGCGGTGAATTATGGATTGGTACAAGCTTCGATGGTGTTCGGCGGTTGGATTCTCTTAGAGAAAATGTAATTATTTACAAACATGATAATGATAATTCAAATACAATCAGCGAAAATAGGGTGACAGATATTTGCGAAGATAAAAACGGATTTATATGGTTCGGAACTTATAATAAAGGGATTAACAAATATGATCTCTTTGCAGACAAATTTATTCATTACCAAAATAGTCCTAATGATACGAATAGACTTAGTAATAATGCAGTACAATGTATGATTGCTGACAGCAGTGGCTGTCTTTGGATAGGAACGCGAGGAGGTGGATTAAATAAATTTCTGCTTGATAAAAAATCTTTTAAATGTTTTACAATTAACGATGGTTTGCCTGGTAATGTTATTGCCGGAATCTTAGACGATGGAAATGGTAATTTATGGTTAGGCACAAATAACGGGTTAAGCAGGTTTAATAAGAAAACTTATCTTTGCAAAAATTTTGATCGTTCGGATGGATTGCAAAGTGGTGAATTTATTCAAAGATCATATTGTAATGGAAAAGACGGCAAATTATATTTTGGCGGAACAAAAGGGATAACAGCATTTTATCCTGATAACATTTCAGATAACCCCAATCTTCCCAAAATTGTACTTACAAAATTCAGTGTATTTAATAAAAGTCTGACACTTAATAAACCAATTAATTTAACAAGAGACATAACACTTTCACATAAACAAAATTTTTTTTCATTCGAATTTGCTGCACTCGATTATACAGCTCCGGAAAAAAATCAATATTCATATATGCTTGATGATGTTGATGCCGACTGGATTTATACAGGTAACAGACGATATGCAAGTTATACAGATATTTCTCCCGGTAAATATACTTTTCGAGTTAAGGGCTCAAACAATGATGGTGTTTGGAGTAAGCAGGAAGCTGCTATAACTATAATTATTACTCCCCCATTCTGGCAAACCTGGTGGTTTAGAGTCCTATCTTTAATTTTCCTTGCATTCATACTATTTACATTGCATAAGTACCGTTTGAACAAGCTGCTTGAAGTTGAACGGACGCGGTTGCGAATTGCAAGGGATTTGCATGATGATGTTAGTGCTACCATAACCGGGATGGTTTATTTCTCAGATGCAATTGATAAGGAAGTAGGTGACACAAAAAC
>CAZRMA010000535.1:0-3009 GCA_964600655.1 uncultured Ignavibacteriaceae bacterium | reverse complement strand
ATTTTTTAGATAATTTTTTCTTTACTTAATTCATTAAGCTGGTGATTAATCAATTTTCGATTGTTGTTCTATCGTTATTTGTTGTTGGCTGCGAGATAACTAAAAAATCAAGCCTATCATTTGTTTCATTAGCTATGTAATGTTTTGTTTTGAATCAATAGTCCTTGTTGAGGCCTCGCAATTTCTATTTTGTTGTCTATATAAAATGTTGCATTTCCAATTAAGATATAAAAAAATTGCTGAGCATTCGAGTGAAAATGTAATTTTTCTTTTGTCCCGCCCGGCATACTTTCCTGCTTTACGGAAAGTCCTTATGAATCATTTAAAACCCAGCTATTACAATTATCTCCCCACAAATAATGCTTTGCACTTGGCTTATCTATAACTCTGTTTGACATAAACTTTCCATTATACTTTATTTAAAATTAATCAAATACGAGGTGGTGGATATTTATTTTTAAAATCAAAAACTAAATCTGACGCTCCATTTGCTTGAAGATAATCTAATTTGTCAACCGCATCCTGCATAGTTGGAAATTGTCCTTCCGGTATCCACCACATTGCAAAATATGCTTTCCCGAATTTTTGAAACCATTCTTTGCGGCGTCTCAAAAAATCCGAGTGAAGAGTTTTGTACATGAAAATTTCAAGATATTCGATACTTTCCCAAACTGAAATGTTGATGATTACTTGTTCATCATCATAAGGGTTAAAATTTGTTGCGTTGTTGGATTCGTCTTTTAATCTCCAAACAAAACCTTCACTGCTTTCTGCAATTGTATTTACTTTATCCAGGTTGTCAACAAACTCTTTCATAACCGGGTTGTTGATATTCACACCCTTCATTCGTGCAATATTAATCTGAGCTAGATGATATTTACTCATGCTTCAATTTTACATTCCTGGCAGCGGCATGGTTTCATGAACTTCAATAGAACATGCTGCATTCCAGGCCAAGTGAGGATGCCCTTTCAAAAGTGCTTTTGCTTCTTCCATATTTTCTGCTTGTAAAACGGAATAACCAGCGACATTTTTACTGCTGTTTTTACTCTTTCCGTCGGGACTTAGCTGTTGTCCATTTGCCAAAGGAGTTCCTAAATCAACCAGCTTATCGCCGCATTTTTGAGCCCATTGCATCCACATTTCCATCCCTTTTGCTTGGTCTTCAGGGCTGGTTTTAGCAGTTTGCTCCATAGCATCAATTGGTGCATGATAGATTACGATAAATTTCTTCATTTTACTTTCTCCTTACATTTTATGTTTGCCTACTCTTTTTGGTTTTCGGCTTTCCCATTAATAACTTGTTTAACTTTAAAACGAATGAGAAGAGGAGAAAGGGACAATTTACATTTTATTTTTCTTGAATCTTTTTGTGTACTTGTCTGCCTTTACGAACTATTATTTCAACAATCTCTTCAATATCTTTTTTTGAAGTTCTGTAATTTACTATGCACCCTCGCAAGCAATACTTTTCCGATACAATTGCGTTCGATAAAAATACTTCGCCTCCTGCTTGTAGCTCATTAAGAAGTGTTTCATTTAATTTATTTAAATACTCTTCATTATTTTTAGCAACTTTCGAATATTTTAAAGGTATATATCTCAAAGTTGTAATACTTAGATTTTGTGTAACTGCTTCAAGCTCTGAATGTTTTTTTGCTTCTTCAAATAGCAGTTTTGACATTTCTATATCTTCATTAATCATTTTGATGTATCCACTCTTTCCAACTTGCTGTAATGCCATCCAAACTTTCAATGCTCTAAATCCCCTGGAATTTTGAAGTCCGTATTCATAGAAATTTAGAGATTGTTCTTCGTCAGTATTGAAGTTGTAATAGGCGGGATGCGAACTGTAAGTATCAATTAAATGCTGCGGGTTTTTAACTAAGGTGCAGCCAGCTTCAAGCGGACTGTAAAGCCATTTATGCGGATCGAGGGCGATTGAATCTGCATCTTGAATGCCTTCAAATAAATTTTTAAGTGTAGGAATTACTGCGGCAGGAATGCCGTATGCACCATCTATATGAAACCATAATTCATATGTTTTGCAAATAGCCGCAATAGCTGAAAGATTATCTACAACGCCAGTACTTACATCTCCGGCAGTGCCAACAACCATAAAAGGTTTTTTCCCTTTTTTCAAATCTTCTTCTATTGCGGATTTTAAAAGTTCATTATTCATTTTATTGTCTGCATAAGTTGGTATCCAGCGAATGGATTTGGAACCGTGGCCAAATAAAATCGCAGCCTTTTCAATCCAGGTGTGAGTTGTTTTTGAGCAATATAAAACCATCTCATCTGAACTTTTTGTAATCCCATCTTCCTTAAAGTTTTTCGGCGCTTTGGCAGTTCTTGCAGCTAAGAAAGCCGTAAAATTAGCCATGTTCCCGCCGCTGACTAATATTCCGCCATAGCTTGGAGAGATGCCAATAAATTCTGCCAGCCATTTAACGGTTTGTTTTTCGATTGCTGTTGCCATCGGACTTAAAATGTTTGCTCCTACATTTGGATTAACGGCGGATGCTAATAATTCTGCTAATGCCCCGATTGGGGCTGCTGAAGAAGTTATATATCCTAAAAATTTTGGGTGGCCATTAAATAAGGAATGATTAATTAATAAATCAGAAGTTTTAGAAATTATTTCAGAGGCGGAAATTCCGTTTTCCGGCAATGAAGTGTTGCCTAATATTTTTTGGATTTGTTCAGGAGATTCCCCGGTGGTAACGGGCCTTTCATCAATTGTGTCTATGAAATCGGAAATTGTATCAATTAATTGATAACCAATTTTTTTGAAATCCTTTTTACTAATTTCGATTGGTGTTTCTCGATGGTTTTTCATAATAATTTTTCTCCTGATGTCGCTCAACTTATTATTTAACACAATAATAATAATTTAAAATGACATTTACTTTTACACAATTGGGAGCAATATCAATAAGGTATTTATGCACTTTGTCCAATAACTAGTAAAATCATTTTTCTCATTTGCTTTAACTTTTAGATTTTGAA
>CAZRMA010000534.1:842-3011 GCA_964600655.1 uncultured Ignavibacteriaceae bacterium | reverse complement strand
CTTGTTGAATTTGATCAGCAACCAAAGCAAGCAGCGGTAAATTTTTATGTAGATCTTTTTTGAAAGTTATATTTTTTGCTTTCGCTCCAACTTTAATTATTTCAATAGCTTCTTCTAAGTTTTTATTTATATCTGTTAATTGAAGCTCATAATTTGAAGGCCTGGAAAAATCGACCAGATCTCTAATGATTTTAGATATTCGTGTAACCTGGCTTTTTACCAGGTCAAGTTTTTCTTTTGCAAAATTATCTGAAGTTGAACGCTGAATAACCTGGACGAGTGCAGAAATTGATGCTAAAGGGTTTCCAACTTCATGAGCAACACCGGCAGCTAATGTTCCAATGCTTTCCATTTTTTGTGTATGGACTAATTGTTTTTCAAGAATCTTTTTTTCTCCCAGGTCTCTATGAATTCCGAAAAAGCTGGTTACATTACCGGTATCATCGATGATAGGAGAGATTAATAATTGTGCATAAAATGGATCGCCGTTCTTTCTTCTATTTTCAACCTCACCGACCCAGACTTTGCCACTTTTAATGGTTGTCCACATTTTATTCCAGAATCTTTTAGAATGTTTTCCACTGCTGAAAACATTAGGGTTCTTACCAATTAGCTCTTCTCTTGAATATCCGCTAGCTTGCAGAAAAGCTTTATTCATATAAATCATTTTACCTTCAGTGTTGGTAATTTGCAAAGGATTAACAGTATTTTCAGCTACAGTGTAATAGATATTCAATTCGCGGGCTTTAGCCATTTGCTCGGAAATATCCCTGACAAATACAAAATATTTTTTTGCTGAATTTTCTGTTGTATTAGATTCGAAATTTGCAAAGAAAAGGCTGGCATCAATTATTTTTTTATTGAATTTTAATTTTGTATAAAATTTTTCTGAGTCCTGATTGTTCTTTGCAGCTTCAAATTTTACTTTTACATGAAGCTTTTCTGTTTCAGGAACAAAATCAAAAAATTTATTATTTATAATTTGATTTTTATCTTCACAAATTAAATTTACAGCGACTAAATTGGCTTCAATAATCCTGCCTTCATCAGTAATTAAAAAACACAAATCCGGAAAGCTGTCAAACAAATCAAAACTAAAAACATTTGAATTGGTCATATTCTAAAATATCTTATGTCGAAAATATTTTTAAAGTAATTTATCTAAAATACAAAATATCGATTTGCGAAACTTAGTATAGCGAACACTATAATGATACAAGCTGGGAAAACCGTTATCTTTTCAAGTAAAATTAGTAGAAAATTTAATTCTAGCCGATGGGAATTTTGTAATTATAAATCTAATGCTTCTCAATAGCTATAATACTAAAACCATTCTCTTAAAAATGAGAAATTTTTAACAATAATAAAAATGAAAAATGAAGATATTTAACTTATTTTGAAATAATTCGGATAATATTCGAAGTGGAATAATGATTGATAGCTAAAAAATAACTTATAATCTGATTATAAGGAAGTTCTATTCAAACTACTACTACAGTAAGTAAACTTTAAAACTTATAGCCTTTCTACAAACCTACCAAAGCACGAATTAAAATCGAACTTAATTCGTGCTTTTTTATTTTAAATTCACCCCAAAAAATCTTTAATCATTTTTTCAATTTGATTAAATTCAATCAAGAATGCATCGTGGCCATATATTGATTTTATTTCAGAATATTTAGCATCCGGAATGGAAGCAGCAATTTCAATTTGCTCTGATGGCGGATAAAGCACATCAGAAGAAATACCAATTATTAATGTTGATGGTTTGATACTGCCCAAAACATCTTTGAGTGTACCTCTATTGTATGATACATCATGAAGATCCATAGCTTGAGTTATATATAAATATGTATTTGCATCGAATCTTTTTACAAGTTTTTTACCCTGGTAATCAAGATAGCTTTCAATCTGGAAATTTGACTCATCATTGGAATGAAAATTTTTATTGTCAATTCTATCTCTGCCGAATTTAGCGTTGAATGCAATATCGCTTCTATAACTTATCATTGCTATTTTTCTTGCCAGGCTTAATCCAGCAAAAGGTTGTTCATTATAATTTCCATTATTCCAGAGTTTATCATTTTTAATTGCTTCACGAGCGGCTTGATTTAAAGATATAGCCCAGGCCGAATGACTTGAAGCAGTTGCAATTGGAATTATACTTTC
>CAZRMA010000534.1:0-832 GCA_964600655.1 uncultured Ignavibacteriaceae bacterium | reverse complement strand
TACTTTCAACAAAATCTGGATACATAATAGCCCATTCCAAAACTTGCATTCCGCCTAAAGACCCGCCTGCTATTGTGACGAGCTTATTTACTCCTAAACTTTTTAATAATTCATATTGAACTTTAACCATATCTCTAACAGTAATAGTTGGGAAGTCCAATCTGAATTCTTCATTTGTTTTTGGATTTATACTTGTTGGCCCAAAGGTTCCATAACACCCCGACAAAAAGTTTGAACAGATAACGAAATATTTTTCAGTATCAAAAACTTTCCCTGGCCCTATTAATGAATCCCACCATCCTGCTTTTCCTAAAAACATTTTATTATATTTATAAAGAAATGGATAGTCTTTAGAATTATTAATTTCTTCTTCAGTTATAATTCCTGCTGCATGCGAATTACCTGTGAGGGCATGGCAAATTAATACAGCATTAGTTCC
This sequence comes from uncultured Ignavibacteriaceae bacterium, assembly GCA_964600655.1. Classification (GTDB taxonomy): domain Bacteria; phylum Bacteroidota; class Ignavibacteria; order Ignavibacteriales; family Ignavibacteriaceae; genus CAVSWT01. Next base: position 393 of record CAZRMA010000534.1, on the reverse strand, counting down.
TTCGTCATTTAGGCTGCCGTATGTTTGATAAGCTGCATCTATATCTATTAACTTTCCACCTAGATCTAATTCAAGTGGTTTTTCTTCTGTGAACAGCTTTGAAAATTTAGTCAGCGCCGCTATCTCAGTTTGTTCTTTAATATTTATCTCCATAAAAATTCTTCATATTGTTAAAGAAATATAAGCAGGATAAATTTTTGATTCATCCTGCTCAAATGATTTTTTTTTATTTATACATGAGCTTCTGTTTTTACTGCTGCATTTATTGCTTCATCAAAATCTTCGATTATGTCGTCAATGTGTTCCAATCCTACGGACACACGAATTTGTTCCGGTAAAACACCAGCTTCTTTTTGTTCTTTATCAGAAAGCTGCTGATGAGTAGTTGATGCA
>CAZRMA010000533.1:0-3012 GCA_964600655.1 uncultured Ignavibacteriaceae bacterium | reverse complement strand
TTTTAAAAAGAAACCAAACAATAAATCTAAAAATAATTAACGAATTGTTTAATTTCAGATTTCCTTAATTCTAGGTATTTATTTAGTCTACTTTCATCTGCAGTCATTATTAGTCTATCATGGCTAATTCTCAAGATGCTAAGCGGTAAATGCAGGTTAATTTTTTTCGAGTTTTTATCGCACTCGCGTAGCCAACCGGTATGAAAACTCAAAACTAGTTCTGATGGGTTAGCACGTGTTGGGTCAAAATAAAAGGTAACCGAAGAATAATAAAAAATGGTATTAATAAACAAGGATAAAATGAAAAAAATGGAGTATAAAAGAAACAAATGGGATTAAGGAAAAGCCTGAAGCTAAGCGGAGTGAGGCGTAGCCGAACGCAGCTTAGCTTCAAGAAAAATTTTATTAGTAGAGTTTGAGAATATTTATAATTTTATTTTTCATTATCTTCTCAAGGGTAAACGGGTCTAGGGAGTTGAAGATTTTAGTGAGTTCTCTTTTCTTCGAACGACTGATCTTCTCAGAAGCTAACAATCTGTGGAAAGGAGTCATAGGAGCAGAAAACTTTTTTATTATCTTAGCTCCTACTCTGTTCTTTTCAATCAGCTTAAAAGAAGAAATAAAAAAGTTCAAATAAAATCTCCACTCACTTTGGTAAAGATCATTAAGCATATCAACGGTTAGTCTTTTATCAAATCTCTGGTAACCAATAAACTGTCTAACATGAGTCCAGTTCTTCTCTTCAATATGAGCATTATCATTTTTCTTATATTCTCTGGAGCGTGTATATTGAACCGGCCTTTTCTTGTTTGTAAAATATTCCAGCAGCATGTAATTAAGCAGCTCACCGCCATTGTCACAGTCAAAACCTAGAATCTTAAAAGGAAGTGCTTTTCTAATGCTCTTAATAGCATCGAAGACACCAGCTTTACCCTTGCCCCATAGGGCTCTCTGCTCTGTCCACCCGGTAGCTATGTCAACAACATTTAAGGTATAAACAAACTGCCCCGATACAGAATTTCCGCAATGTGCTACTGTATCGGCTTCAATAAAGCCTGGCCTGGATTCATCCCATTGATTCAGTTTGATGGGAACTTGTTTCTTTAGTAAAGAACCCGGCTTGGTGGTGCAAAGGCCAAACTTCTTGTACTTTGATTTAAGCCTTCTAAGTAAACGCTTAATAGTGCTTGGTGAAATTTCTGATAAAAGCTTGATGTCCTTGTCGGTTAAATGATTACTGCTGTGAAACTGATAATAAGGCAGCCATAGAGCTATAGCTGCTTTTAATCTTTCTGCACAAGCTAAATTAGTTAATACCCAAAGATCTTTTAAGAACAAAGTTATAGCTTGAGATTGATATTTGCGAGGCCTTCCTTTTTTCTTGTTATGCAGTTTTTGTTTTTTTGAAATGAGCCTGATAGCATATTTTCTGTTATAGTTACAGACTGTACAAACTTCATCAAGTATATTTGATTTCTCTGTTCGTGTGGCTGTATAATATCTCTTTCTAATTTCATTAAGATATTCTTTTTTGGCCGAGTTGCTCATAGATAACCTCTCAATATTTGGGTTACCTATATTATGACCCAACGACCTTTTTACATAACCGCTTCGGTTACCTTATTTTTGGTCCAATGCGAACCACAAAAGATTAAAAATTAATAATTCCTATTTAATTATTTCTCCCTTATTTTTAACTTCAAATTTTTCAAGTCTAAAAAAATGAAACTCAAACAAATTCCGAAGCAGGTAATATTTCTTGGCTTAATTAGTCTATTTACAGATATGGCCAGTGAGATGCTTTATCCAATTACGCCAATATTTTTAACAAGCGTACTTGGGGCCTCAATGGCAACGGTTGGAATAATTGAAGGGCTGGCAGAATTTACAGCCGGAATTTTAAAAGGATATTTCGGAAAACTCTCTGATAAACTTGGGAAGAGATCCATCTTTGTTACTATAGGATACGGGCTATCGGCATTATCAAAACCGCTTCCAGGAATTTTTCCTTTTATTTCAACTGTTGTTTTTTCAAGAGTAACAGATAGGATTGGAAAAGGGGCAAGAACCGCACCGCGGGATGCGTTGTTAGCCTCATATTCAAATGAAAAAAATACGGGAGCAATATTCGGATTTCATAGGGGAATGGATACTCTTGGTGCTGCACTCGGGCCTTTCGCTGCATTAATCCTTCTTCATTTTTATCCAAATGATTTTACATTAATTTTTCTCGTTGCTTTCATTCCTTCTATTGCTGCAGTTGCGTTTACCTTTTTAATAAAAGATAAGCCGGTTCAAAAAAGAGAAAAGCTAAAAAGCAGCTATAAAGATTTTTGGATTTCTGCCCCATCACAATATAAAAGGTTAATAATTTTAATAACTGTATTTTCTCTTGTAAACAGCAGCGATGTTTTTTTAATTTTGAAATCGCAAAACATCTCCAATTCTAATTTTCTAGCAATACTCGGCTATATTTTTTACAACCTTGTTTATGCTTTTACTTCTTATCCGATGGGAAAACTTTCTGATAATCTTGGAAAGCGAAATGTTTTTATAATTGGAATGTTCGTCTTTTCTTTAGTCTACATTGGCTTTGCCTTTTCATCAAGCTTTTATATTGTATGGATTCTTTTTGCTTTGTATGGAATTTATGCCGCAGCCACCGAAGGAGTTGCTAAAGCCTGGGTTTCCGATTTGATCCCTGATAGTGTAAGAGGGACGGGTATTGGTCTTTTAACCATGCTTTCAAGTATCGCAATGATGATTGGATCGTTCATTGCAGGATTTTTGTGGGATCAATTTGGTGCACAGGCTCCTTTTCTTATTTCTTCAGTGGTGAGTTTTTTGATTGCTGTATTATTTTTGATTAAGAAAAATTAGTTGCTTTTTCTAAGTTGGATTAAAATTAATGAAAGTAATTTTAGTACATCAGTATTAATAACTTATATAAAAGCAAATGTCATTTCGGGTATAATAGTCAAAAACGGTTGCTGAGAAAATGTAAGTTTAATA
>CAZRMA010000532.1:0-3013 GCA_964600655.1 uncultured Ignavibacteriaceae bacterium | reverse complement strand
AAAATCACTTTAAAACATTTAATCGCCCAACAATGTGACCAAATTGGAGAAGTAGGAAGTGCACTTAAACTTTGTAATGAAATATTAAATACAAATTTGAGTGATTTTGAAAAATCAAAGTTGAGAAAAAGACTTGAAAGAGTCAGAAATTTAAGGCAGGAACTTTTAGCCAGATTAAATAGTTCTAAATAAAAGGAGTTAGCTTTTTACCATTAAAATATTATATTAACCGCAATAATTTGAGACGACGAAAATAAATTTAATATGAGCATAAATAATCCAAAACATAAAAAAATGCTGGATGATTTGCTGGAAGCATGTAGGAAGCATCTGCCAAATGTCGATGAAGCTTTAATTACAAAGAGCCTTGAATTTAGTTTGGAAGCACATAAAAACGATTTACGTGCGTCGGGTGAACCATATTTCACTCATCCTTATGAAGCGGCAATGATCGTAGCAAAGGAAATTCCACTGGATGATGTGACAGTAGCAAGTTGTTTGCTCCATGATGTAGTTGAAGATACGGATTTCAATCTCGATCTTTTAGCAAAGGAATTTGGTAAAGAAGTCGCAGAAATCGTTGATGGAGTAACAAAAATAAGTGGCATTTTTAAAGGGCAGGAAATAACGCAAGCTGAAAATTACAGGAAGATGCTCCTGTCAATGGTTAAAGATGTACGAGTAATTTTAGTGAAATTTGCTGACAGACTTCATAACATGCGTACTTTAGAATTTGTGAACCCTGAGAAGCAAAGGCGGATTGCACAGGAAACGCTTGAAATATATGCTCCGTTTGCAAACCGTTTTGGTTTAGGCCGTGTAAAATGGGAGTTGGAAGATTTAGCTTTTAAATATCTTAATAAAGAAGCATACGAAGAGATTGCCAGAAAGATAAAAGCAAAAAGAAAAGAACGTGAAGCGTATATTAAAAAGTTTAGTGATCCGATCAAAGAAAAACTTGATGAATACAGCTTAAAATATGAAATAAATGGAAGAGCAAAACATCTTTACAGTATTTATAGAAAGATGGTTCGACGTAATAAACCGTTTGAAGAAATCTACGACCTGTTTGCAATCAGAGTAATACTAAACACGGAAAATAATAATGACTGCTATACAACTTTAGGAATAGTAAATCAAATGTATTTGCCAGTTCCCGATAGATTTAAGGATTATATATCAATACCCAAAACAAACAATTATCAGTCAATTCATACTACTGTTATCGGACCTGAAGGGAGGCTAGTAGAAGTACAAATAAGAACTCTTAAGATGCATGAAGTGGCAGAAAAAGGTGTAGCAGCACATTGGAGGTATAAAGAGAATAAAACTGCATCCGATAGAGAATTAGAGACCTGGGTAAACTGGATTAGAGAAATTTTTGAGAATGCTTCAAAAGATGATCCGCGTAAAGATTTACTTGAGAGTTTTAAGCTAAATCTTTATCAGGATGAGATTTATGTGTTTACACCTAAAGGTGATTTACGTCGATTACCAATTAATTCTACTCCGGTCGATTTTGCTTTTGAAATCCATAGTAAAGTTGGGACTCATTGTATTGGTGCAAAAGTAAATGGTAAAATTGTACCATTAGACACAATTTTACACAGCGGGGATCAGGTTGAAGTTATTACTTCCAAAAATCAGCATCCGAATAAAAACTGGATCAAATTTGTCACAACTCATAAAGCTAAAACGGCAGTTAAGAAATGGTTAAATAAAGAAGAAGAAGTTATTGTCGAAGCGGGTAAAGATATCTGGGAAAAGAAGATTAAAAAACTTAAATTATCATTTACACAAAGCGATGTTTCAAAACTAATAATCAATTTGAAGTTTGAAAACAGTAATCAATTTTACAGTGCAATTGCACAGGGGAAATTGAATATTGATGAAATCTTGACTGCAAGCAAGGAAAAAGAGAAAAAAGAGCGTGCTCCAGTCTTGGAGTTTAATAATTTTGCCAATATAGCAAGAGATGATGTTGGAGGCATTTTAGTCGATGGAACGAAATCTGACATTATGTATTCTTACGCTAAATGCTGTAACCCAATCCCCGGTGATCCTGTTATTGGATTCATAACTATTGGAGAAGGAGTTAAAATCCACAGAAAAACATGCCCCGAATTGTTAAGAATTTCTGAACGGGATCCAAGTAAATTAATTCCTGTGCAATGGCCGGTAACTGATAGTTCATTGTTTGTGGCGGGTTTAACTGTTATGGGTGAAGATTCACCTGGAATACTAAATGACATCTCTCATACTATAGTCTCATATCAAAATACGAATATTAAATCAATTAATATTAATACTAACAATTCTACTTTTGAAGGAAGTGTAACAGTTTATATTCGAAATTTAGAACATCTTCAAAGAGTAATAGACAGATTAAAAAAATTGAAAGGTGTTTATTCGGTAGAGCGTTTTGAAAATTCAATGCATGTATGATTGAAGAACAATTTAGTCGAATACTTGCAATCGATTATGGGAAAAAACGAATAGGACTTGCTCTTTCAGATCCAACACAGACTTTTGCATATGCATACCAAACTTTTAATAATGATTCCAACTTATTTAAAAATCTTAAGGAATTAATTACCGAAAAAAACATCATAAAAATTATTCTTGGATTGCCTTATCAGGACGATGGGAAACTCTCATCAAATGCAAATGAAATCTTAAAGTTTAAAGAGAAACTTGAAAGAAATTTTAAATTAGAAATTCTTTTAAGGGATGAAAGCTACAGTTCTGAAATTGCAAAATCATTAATACTTCAATCCGTTACTAAGAAATCAAAGAGAAGAGATAAAAGTTTAATTGATAAAAATTCAGCCGCAATAATTTTACAAGAATACTTGGATGAAAAATAATTCCACATCTGCATTTAGATTTTTCCTTTTCCATATTTTGAAGAATTGAATTCTAATTGACATTTATAAAGGGTTAAACTATTTTCGGATTAACAATATTTTTCAAATGGGAGCACTAAATTATGACACTTGACGCACTTGGAATG
>CAZRMA010000531.1:0-3014 GCA_964600655.1 uncultured Ignavibacteriaceae bacterium | reverse complement strand
TATTCCGCCCAATAAGAAAAGTATGCTGCTCCATACCAAGATCTTAAGTCCCATATTACCCTCTGTTACATTGAGACAATTTATACATTCACACTCAAATTACAACCCATTTGGCACCGACTAAACACTTTTATTAACAAAATGCTGAATCTATCTATGAATGCCTATGCAATCATCCAAGCGGAGAGGGTGGGAACAGAACCTTCGATTTTTTGCTGTTTTTTATCATCTACCCAAAATCGATTAATTTTGATAACTTCTGTTAATATAATAAGTTATAAATATTTTCCCAAACGTTAAAATATTATTTTTATCCATAACCATACACATTTACCGTAAGAATATTGTAAGAGCTATTGATTATATGTTTTATTGTTTTTAATTTTGTGTTAAATAATTATATACAGTAATTAACATGAAGATAAACTTTTATTTAGATAGTAAATCATCCAGATCTGGGGAAAGTGCAGTCTGGTGCTATGTAAGGGAATATGACAAAACCTTAACGTTAAACACAGGTGAGAGCATTGACCCTTTTTTGTGGGATAAAAATATTCAAAGAGCAAATCTTAGAAAGACTAAAGATAAAATTGCGAAAGGCTCTCTAAATAGTCTTAATCAATACTTAAATACTTTTGAAAGTAAAGTCTTAGATATTACACGCACAGTACGAAGCAAAGAATTCAATGCTGGATTTAGTACTGTAGCGGAAGAAATCAAGAAGCAATTCGACAAGCGAGAAACAAGCATCTTTGCCATCTATGATGAATTCCTGGCTATCAAAAAACTTGAAGTTTCAAAACAATCAATCCTAAAATTAAAGCGAATCAAAGCATTACTGGAAGAATACCAAAAGGTAAACCGAGAAAAATTAGACTTTGACAAAATAACCCCCCTGTTCTTTTCCAAGTTTAATTCTTTCCTGATTGATAAGAAAAATATGTTAAACAATACTGCAAATAAGAATATTCAGTTTCTTAAGAGTTTCCTTATATGGGCAAATAATAACAATTACACTGATAATAACAGTTATAAATCATTCAGAAGTAAATTTGAAACTAATGAAGTGATCTATCTTACGGAAAAAGAGTTAATGACACTATACAATTTGCAACTTGATGACGAAAGGTTAAAACGAGTTAGAGATATATTTGTTTTTCAGTGTTTCACTGGAGTTCGCTATTCTGATATTCAAAATATATCCAGGGAGGATATAAGCACCGCTACCTGGAAAGTTAGGACGCAAAAGACTCATCAAATCATTGAAATACCTCTGAACTCTTATGCAATATCTATATTGGCAAAATATAGCGAGTATCCGCAGCCTTTGCCAGTAATTTCAAACCAAAAAATGAATTCATATCTAAAAGAACTTTGTAAAAAAGCTAAAATCAACGAACTTGTAAAAGTAGTTCAATATAAAGGGAGTGAACGAATTGAAACTACTTATAATAAATATGAGGTTGTGGGAACGCACACTGCGAGGAGGACATTCATAAGCTTGTCATTGCAAAAAGGAATGAAGCCAGATGTTATTATGGCTATAACTGGACACACAACTTATAGAATGATGCAAAAATATTTGAAGATTGCAGATGAACATAAGCGTGAAGAAATGGATAAAGCCTGGGGAAGTAATCTGAGGATAGTATGAATAATAAAAAAAATAAAGAGCCACCATATTTTGTTGATTTCGGAATAGAAAACTCAATTTTAATTAATGGTAAAAAAAAACAATTTGTGGACAAAAATTTGCCTTGGTATTATTGTGATGATACTAATCGCACTCCAACTGAAATAATCAAAATTGAGAAAAGTATAATAAAAGAATTAGAGGATGAAGCGAAAAAGATAAAAAAAGGTTTAGTAGATAATCCGAAAAAGATGAATACAGGAATAACGAAATCAAGTATTACATATATAAAAAATGATTTATGGAATAAGAAATATAATGCTACTAAATGGCAAAGAGAGGCTAGAAAAACAAAATATGTAAATAATTTAGAATATTTATTTAATGAAGTATTTTGTGAATTAGCAAATAAAGCAAATTTGGGAGACAAATCTGATAAAGAATTATCTGCAATATTCCAGAAATCAGCCGAAGAAGTTTCTACCAGGATGGAAAGTATTATTGAGAGAAACGCCTTTAAAGCACAACTGATTTTCCCATTGCCAACAAAGTGGAGCGATGGTAAGGCGTTGCTTTCAAAATGGCTGATTGAGTCTATCCCTGAATTTGAATCACTTCAAGTAAAAACTAAGAATAAGGTTAATTTAAAAAATAAGTTGAAACAAGCCTATGGGCTAAATGAAATAAACAAAAATATGAATAGGATATCTGAGTTTGCAAAAGAGATTTATGAGAGAAGAATATTGAAAAAATCCAATGGCAAATTTTATGCATTAAAGTCTATCAAACGGGAATTATACAATCTACTTGGCAAAGAAGAAAAGTACTTTAATACTGAACCTCCACATTTCAATTAACTTATCATTCCTTATTCCCATAATTTATTAAAATATAAACACATACCCCCTTACTAAGATATTAATTTTATCGCTTTTGATATAAGTGCTAACTTGAAATTAAAAAAAGCACAAAATTTATGGTGATTTAATGGATCAATCAAAACGAGCCAAAATGGATGACATTTTTTCAATTACTATAAATAAGGAAAAGTTTGAAAGCCGTTTGCGCGAGCTAATAAGGGAAGAATTACCTGCTAAAAAGGAAAAGGAACTATTAAACTTCCAGGAAGCGCGTGAATTTTTGGGAGTATCAGCCTCAACACTAAACAAATGGAAAAGTAAAAACATGGTTCCATATAAAAAGTTGGGCAAACGAATCTTTTTTTTCCGAACAGAATTACTCAATTCGTTGAAGGATTCCAATTATTCAAAACTTAAATTAATAAATAGCAAATGATTAACCATAATGATGAAACAGGCAACGAAATGAACTTAACGACTATTTCAGGATAATATCCCAAAATACTATTCTTAAGGAGTTA
>CAZRMA010000530.1:0-3018 GCA_964600655.1 uncultured Ignavibacteriaceae bacterium | reverse complement strand
TATGCAGCTTGCAATACTTTCGTATTACCTTCTTTGTTTGAAACGCCAGGCATAGCCGCCTTAGAAGCAGCATTATGCGGCGCTAAAATAGTAATTACTCCGTTTGGCGGGACAAAGGATTATTTCAAAGATATGGCTGAATATGTGAACCCGAAATCTATAGAATCAATTCAAAAAGGAATTGAAAAATCTTTGAATTTACCAAAAGCAGATGTTTTACAAAATTTTATAAAAGAAAATTTCTTGTGGAGTAAAATTGCACAACTATCTGAAGCTATTTATGAATCGGTTAAGAATAGTCGAGCATGAATCAATTAAGAATTTTAATTTCCCGCCCTGACAGGCTTGGTGATGTTGTTTTGTCTACTCCAATACCGAGAGAAATAAAAAAGAAATATCCTTCAAGTTTTGTTGTTGTGTTAGTTAGGAATTATGCAAAAGATATTTATTTAAATAATCCTAATGTTGATGAAATAATAATTTATCCTGATGAGAATACTTCCTTCAAACTTACCGATAAACTCAAGTTCGTCAAAAAAATTAGAAATTATGGATTCACACATGCAACTATGCTGCTGCCTATAGAAAGAATAAATTGGCTTTTATTTATAGCTGGAATAAAAAAGAGAATAGGGGTGGGGCATAAGTTCTATCAGTTTATAAGTAATGCTAAAAGTGTTTACCGAAATAAGTACATCCCATTGAGGCATGAAGCTGATTATTGTTTGGATTCAATTCGAAAGCTGGGAATTGAAATAAATAATTTAGATACAGAAATATTCTTAACCGAAAAAGAAAAAGAAGAATCGCTTAGGATTAAAAAAAGCATTTGTGAAAATGATGAATTACTAATCGGGATTAATACTACCAGTGGTAATTCAGCACCCAATATGCTGGTGAGTGAATATAAATTATTAATCAAAATGATTCTTCAACTTGAGGGGCTGAAAGTAGCAATAACCGATTTAATTATTCCTGATGAAATAAGAAATCTGGACAATGTAGTTTATTTAAATGAAGGAAGTGAATTAAGAAAATCTATTGTAAATTTAGCTGCTTTGGATTTACTTATTTCCGCTAGCACCGGGCCAATGCATATTGCAGCAGCACTTAAAGTAAAAACACTTTCTCTCTTTTGTCCGCTCACCGCTTGTTCCCCAGATTTATGGGGGCCAAAAGGGAATGATTCGGAAATTATCTTACCACAAGAAAATTATTGCCAAATCAAATGTCCTGGTGATCCTAAAAAATGCACATTCAGTGGAGAAGGTGGAATAGACGCTGACAAAATTTATAAAAGATTAAAAGCTATAGTTGAAAAACAATGAAGAGTAAAAATATTAAGATATTGCTTGCGCCAAATAGTTTCAAAGAATGTGCATCGTCAGATCAGATTGTTGAAATATTAAAAGAAAATTTGTCGAATGAAAAATTTGATTTAATATCATTTCCGATTTCTGATGGAGGTGATGGATTCTTAGAAGCATGTCAATTTCATTTTGGATTAGAAATTTTAACCTTTAGCGTATCAACACCATATAATGAAAGTAAGATTATTGTTCCAGTAGGTTATAAAGAAAAATCTGAAACAATTTATATTGAATCGGCAAAAGTTTTAGGCTTACATTTAATTCCAAAAGATTTAAGAAGACCAATAAATTTGAATTCCACTGGTATGGGAGAATTAATAAAGTCTATACAAAACAAAGTTGATATAGGCCAAGTGAAAGTAAAAAAAATGATCATAGGTGTTGGAGGGAGCGGGACTAACGATTTGGGAATCGGCATGTGCTCCCATTTTGGTTTAAAACTATACGATAAATCAAACAATGAATTAGAACCTATCCCAGTGAATTTTCAAAGAGCTAAAAAGATAAGTTGGGTGCAGCAAAATATTGGTTTTGATATAGAAATTATTGCAGATGTTGATAATCCATTATTGGGAGAAAATGGATCAACTTACGTATTTGGAAAACAAAAAGGTTCCACCAATACTGAGCTGGAGCTAATTGAATCTGGTTTTGAAAACCTTGTTAATTTATTCTATACAAAGAAGATACTTGATTCTTCGAAAAAATTATCTGGCGCCGCTGGCGGATTAGCAGCCGGATTTCAAATATTTTTCAATTCTAACATTAAATCTTCAAAAGAGTTCATTTTGAATGAACTTCAACTGAATAGTCAACGTGATACTGAAATTGTAATTACAGGAGAGGGAGCATTTGATAATCAAAGTTTTATGAATAAAGCTCCCGGGGTTATTGTAAATTATTATAAAGATACTGCTAAGAAGATTTTTATTGTTGCTGGCTATGCTGCTCCCGAAATCTACAAAAAATTACCTGAAAATTGTGAGGTTATTGAATTATCTTCATTCTTCAAAACAAAAGAAGAATCAATCGTGAATTTTGAGGATGGATTAATTTTAGCTTCAAAAAAAATACAAGAACAGCTTCTAAATTAGGATTTTATCCCTTACTCATTTTTTATTAAATTGTCTAAAATTAAATTCAAACTTATTTATGAATAATTTTGCTCAAGGAATGAAATGAAGCAATATTTAGATTTAGTTAAATTGGTTATTGATGAAGGAGTTAGAAAAAAATCCAGAACCGGAGTTGATACCATTTCATATTTCGGTGCTTTTTATAAAGTAGATTTGTCAAAAGGTTTTCCATTGTTGACCACAAAAAAAATGGAATGGAAATCTTTGCTGCATGAAGTGTTGTGGTATTTATCCGGCGAAAACCATATTAGAAATTTAAGAAAGCATACAAAAATTTGGGACGCATGGGCTGACGAAAATGGAAATCTTGAAACGGCATACGGATATTATTGGCGTCATTTCCCGAGTGCTGAAAAAGATGAAAATGGAGAATGGCAGGTTCGTGAAGTTGATCAGATTAAATATGTGATTGAGGAGATTAAGAAAAAGCCTTATAGCAGAAGACTCGTAGTTTCAGCGTGGGAGCCGGGGAATGCAACTAAAAGTAAACTTCCTCCATGCCATTATAGTTT
>CAZRMA010000529.1:0-3029 GCA_964600655.1 uncultured Ignavibacteriaceae bacterium | reverse complement strand
GATAAAATCTGTAGAGGTTGAATACTACCTTCCCACAATTACTAAAGTCAGGCAGTGGAGCGATAGAAAGAAAAAAATAACCGAGCCTGTTATACGTGGTTATATTTTCATTTTAGCGGACGAAAAAGAACGATTGATTTCATTAGAACAGCAGGCTGTGGTAAGATGCGTTTTTGAAGCCGGCCGCCCTGCCAAAATCCCGGCATGGCAAATGGAAAATTTAATGAGAATGTTAAACACGGATTCCGAATTTTTTGTACATGAAGGGATTACAAAGGGGACAAAAGTAAAAATAGTTGAAGGCCCATTTGAAGGAGTAATTGGAACGGTAAATGATTTTGACGAAGGTAAATCAATTGCTGTGAGCATTGACCTTTTAAACCGTACAATTATAGCTCACCTTCCTGCAGACAGCAGCTTTGAGGTTGTGAAGAAATAGTAAAATTCTGCAATGGCCATTCAGTTTTCATTACACATTTTTCAATTCATTTTCTTAAGTTTGAATTAAACGATTAATCCAGACTATGCTTAATCAAAAAGAAATTACACAATTAGCTAAAAACGATTCTGTTGATCATTACCTCCTTGTTAGAAAAGCAGACATCCGTTTAACAAAATCAAACAAGGAATTCTTATCGCTTGAGCTTGGCGATACCTCCGGCAGTATGACCAGCAATGTTTGGGATAATATTAATTCTATTTTTTCAAATATCAAATCCGGCGAAGTTGTAAAAGTAAAAGGCAGTATTGAAGAGTTTCAAGGGAACTTACAAATACGTATTTCTTCTATAAAAATCGTCAACGAAAAGGAAGGGATTTCACCTTCCGATTTTCTTCCCCATTCCAAGCGTAATATCGCTGTAATGAAAAAGGAATTTGAAGATAGGTTAAGTAAGATTTCAAACGAATATTTAAAATCTCTGCTTAAATTAATTTTTACCGAAGAAAAATTTGAAAAATACTCCAAAGTTCCAGCCGGAAAATCATGGCATCATTCTTATGTTCATGGCCTGCTTGAACATACTTTAGAGATAATCAGAATTTGTGATTTAATGTGTGACATTCATCCCGAAATAAACCGCGACTTGCTTATCAGCGGTGCTATGATGCATGATTTCGGTAAAACAGAAGAATTAAATTTTGAAAAGAATTTTGATTACACAGATAAAGGAAAACTACTTGGACACATTGTTATCTCGGCAATGCTTGTAAATGAAAAAACAAAAGAAATAAAGGGTTTTCCGGAAGATTTAAAAAATTTATTGATTCACATAATCTTAAGTCATCAAGGCAAACTTGAATATGCTTCACCGGTTGTTCCTAAAACACTCGAAGCTATTACTTTATATCAAGCTGATGAATTGAGTGCAAAAGTCAATGCATATAAAAATGCATTAATTTCTGATTCTAGGGGAGAAAGTAAGTGGACCAAATACATTTCTCTCATCTCAACTGAATTATTCAATCACGGTTTAACACCAGAAGCAGAAGATGAAATAAATAAAACTTTATTCGATTAATATTTAAAGGGATATAAAATGAAATCACTACGCTTGCCGAATGGCAAACAAGTATGTAAAGCAACAGGTGATGTCATTTCGAGCGAAGGGAGAAATCTTGTATATAATCATGTAAAAGATTTCTCAGTCGAGGACTCCTTCGAAATGACAAGCTTTAAAGTGCTGAAGTATAGCATATTCGTTTTCATTATTTCAATTTTATTTTCTAATCTTTTGTTCGCTCAATCAGCAGAACAAATTATAACCGAGGGAGATTCATTAGCAAAAGTATTCGATCATCAAAAAGCTTTGGAAAAATATTTACAAGCCGATAAGATGGAGCCAAATAACTGGAATATATACTGGCGTTTAAGTAAAGCTTATGTGGACATTGCGGATAAAATGCCCAACAACAATGGCACTCAGGAAGATGCCCAGCTTGCGAAATATCAGACTGGGTATGATTATGCTGACAAAGCTGTCAAACTCGCCCCGAGTCAATCCATAACTTATTTACGCAGAGCAATTGCCAACGGAAAGATTGCATTGTTCAAAGGTGTGTTTTCAGTTGCTGGTGTTGTAAACAAAGTTAGAGAAGATTGTGAAAAAGCGATTAAGCTTGGCAACGGTGGAAATTATTTTCAATCATTGGCTCATTATGTTTTAGGCCGTACCCATGCAAAGGTAAGCGAAAAATGGGCGCCGGCAAGATCTGTTTTGGGATTAGGCTGGGCAGATATTGATACAGCAATTGTGGAATATAACAAAGCAATAAAGCTTAGGCCGAATTTTAGAATGTTTTATCTTGATCTTGCCAAAGCCTACATACGAGAAGACGAATATTCAAAAGCAAGGGAAGCACTAAAGAACGTAATAAATAGTCCCAAAGAAGATCAAAGTGATGATGATAATTTAGTCGAAGCTAAAAATTTAATGGAAGCGATAAAGGATGAATGAAAGAATGTTTTGAAAAGGTTGCTGTTAAAAGATTATGAATGAATTAATAGATAAATTAAAAAGATCTAAATCGGTTGTGTTTTTTACTGGTGCAGGAATATCTGCTGAAAGCGGGATTCCAACATTCAGGGGAAAAGATGGAATTTGGAATAAGCTTAAGCCTGAAGAGCTTGCTAATTTTGATGCCTTTTTAAAAAATCCAGAGATGGTTTGGGAGTGGTACAATCACCGCAAAAAAATTATTCATGAATCAAAACCAAATGCAGGTCATTTGGCAATGGCGGAAATGCAAAATTATTTTTCCAATGTTACAGTAGTAACACAAAACATTGACAATCTTCATCGCCGTGCCGGCAGCAAAGTTATTTATGAACTACATGGAAACATAGAAAGAAATTATTGCATCAAATGCGGTAAGCAGTATAATGATGAATTAAAATTTATTGGCAAAGCACCTGCCTGTGACTGCGGCGGTTTAATTCGTCCGGATGTAGTTTGGTTTGGCGAATATCTTCCTGAAATGCAATTTATTTCATCCGAAGAAGCAGCAATGAAATCAGATGTATTTTTTGT
>CAZRMA010000528.1:0-3047 GCA_964600655.1 uncultured Ignavibacteriaceae bacterium | reverse complement strand
TATCTTTTCAAGATGGCGGTTCACAAGTATTTGCTGAAGTAACTGCAAATACTGTCGCTGAGGTAATTGAAGCCTGGACGGGAATTAAAGTCGGGAATATGACAAGAGATGAAATGACAACTCTTCTTCAGCTTGAAGATGATTTAAAGAAAAGAGTGATTGGACAGGATCATGCCATCAAACAAATTGCAGATGCAATAAGAGGTGCTAAAGTAGGAATTAAAAAAGAAGAAGGCCCGATTGGGGTTTTCCTTATGGTGGGGACAAGCGGTGTAGGTAAAACCGAACTAGCCAGAGCTGTTGCCGAAGTTCTTTTTGGGGACGAAAGATTTATGGTTACACTTAACATGACTGAATATCAAAATGAATATAATACTTCAAGGCTTATAGGTGCCGATCCCGGATTGGTTGGTTACGGAGAAGGCGGTGCTTTGAGTGAACCTGTTAGAAGAAGGCCTTATTGTGTTGTTCTATTGGATGAAATAGAAAAGGCAAATCCATCGGTTATAGATTTATTTATGCAGATATTTGACCGCGGTATGCTTCAAGATGCCGATAGAAGAAATATAGATTTTTCAAATACAACCATCTTTATGACTTCTAACCTTGCTTCTGATGTTTTATTCCAAAAATATAATGACGGGATGAACAATCCGGAAGATCTATTAGAAGAATTAAGGCCATATATGAATCAGTATTTCAGGCCGGAATTTCTTGGAAGAGTAAAACCAATTGTCTTCCTACCCTTGAGCCATGATGTAATGAAGCCGATTGTTGAAATGAAATTGGGAAAAATTAGAAAGAGATTGATGGATAACCGCGGATTAGAAGTAGATTTTAATAAAGCCATAATAGAAGACATCGTAGAATCATGCACTAGGGCTGAAACAGGTGCAAGAAATATTGATGCTATAGTTGATAGAAAATTAGCTCCTGAAATATCGGCACAACTTTTAGCTTATATGGCAGAAGGAAAAAGCCCTGCAAAACTAAATGTTTCAAAAGCTAAAGACGGCAGCTTTAAGTATAAATTCAGCTGAGATTAATAATCTTAATAGCAATATTATTTTAAATTAGTTTTGACATACTCATGTCCATTAAATTAAATTTCAAGACTTCCTGCCAATAGAAAAATATTTCAAAAACACAATTGAATAAATTATTATTAAAAGAGGCTGATAATGGTTACTTATAAGCATAATCAACTTTATTATGAATTATACTTTTCAGATTTAGATGAAGATGCGGTTAAAGTTTTGTCATTTGAAGGTGAAGAAGAAATTTCAAGCTTATTTGAATATAGAATTGAACTGGTCTCAAAGGACCCCGAAATGGATTCATCCAAAATTCTAAATAAAACAGCAACTTTTATTTTAAATCGCGGAGATGAAGAGCCAATAAAGAAGCATGGTATAATATCCAAATTTGAGCAGTTTGGAAAAACTGCCGATTACATTTTTTATAGAATAGTCTTAGTCCCGCAGATCTGGAGATTGAATCTTATTTTTCAGAATGAGGTTTATCAAAATATGGATATAAAAGAGTTAATAGAAACGATATTAAAAGATATAGGAATGACAGGTACGGATTATAAAATAGATTTAAAAGGAAATTATGAAAAAAAAGAATATATGGTTCAATATAGAGAAACAAGTTTGAATTTTTTAAGCAGGCGATTAGAGCATTATGGTATTTATTATTATTTCGATCATTCAGGGGATAAAGATACAATAGTGTTTACTGATTCGATCAGCATGCTTAAGGATTTACCAATTGATGAGCCTGTAGGTTTTAATATCAATAAAGACCCCTTAATGGAGAAGGAATCTATTCATGAAATTACTTGCAAAGAAAAAGTAGTTACCGGGTTGGTCCAACTAAAAGATTATAATTATATGTTTCCCGAAAAACAACTTATGGCTCAAAGCCAGCTAGATAGTTCTCAGCCGGGGCTGTATTATGATTTTGGGGATGATTTTGAAAATGAAAAAGAAGCTGAAACACTTGCAAAAATTAGAAACCAGGAATTTTTATCTGCAAAGAAAATTTTTTATGGTAAAAGCGATAACAGGTATTTTACTGCCGGTTATAAATTTAAAATGGATAAGCATTATAGGCAAAGCTGGAATGGGGAATATATTATTACAAAAGTCACTCACAAAGGAAATCAACATGGTTTATTCGGATTATTGCCCGCAGCTAGAAAAGTTTCATTAACATATGAAAATAATTTTACGTGCATTCCATCGGATGTAGAGTATCGCCCAATCCGAAAGACACACATTCCGAAAATTTCAGGAATCATGAGTGCAAAATTAGAATCAGGAGCGAACGATGAGTACGCATTTATAGATGATCATGGAAGATACAGGGCAAAAATGCTTTTTGATATAAGCGATGCTTCAAACGGAGAAGCCTCTTCACCGATTCGGTTATCTCAAAACTACTCCGGCTCTGGTTATGGAGCACACTTTCCCAACCATGCCGGGAATGAACTTTTATGGGCTTGTGTTGATGGTAATGTGGACAGGCCAATTGGAATTGGTACAGCACCAAATCCATCTCAAGCAACACCGGTTGCTTCAAATAACAGAACACAAAACATTATTCGAACAGCTTCAGGCCATGAATTTTTAATGGATGATAAATCTAACGAAGGTAAGATAGCTTTCACTACTTCAGACTCCCACAAATTATTATTAGATGATAAAGAAGATAAAATTGAAATCTCTTCAAAAGACAAACACGTAGTAACTATGGATGATAAGAACCAGAAAATATCTGTAAAAAGTAAAGAAGGCCATCAAATATTAATTGATGATAAAAATAAAAACATTACCGTGCAAAGCAAAAATGGACACTTCATTAAACTAAATGATAAAGATGGCGAAGAAAAGATTGAACTGTCGGATAAACCCGGAGAAAACCATTTTCTACTTGATATTAAAAACCAAAAGATTGTCATCGAAACTAAAGATGGGAATATTGATTTGCTAGCACCTAATGGCGACATAAAAATTAAATCTAAAAATTTGATTATTGATACT
>CAZRMA010000527.1:0-3050 GCA_964600655.1 uncultured Ignavibacteriaceae bacterium | reverse complement strand
CGGTAGGCAGGCCTAAAGATCTTTTTTATTTTCTGTAAAATATATAGCTATGATTAAAGCGGTAACCGGCGCAAAAGATACCCTCCCTGTAGATATTCCAAATTGGAAACACTTAGAAGAAATCGTTAAAAATATTTTTAATAATTATAATTATAAAGAAATCCGCACACCTATATTTGAAGAGACTTCCTTATTTGCCCGCGGAATAGGTGAAGAGACAGATATTGTTGGTAAGGAAATGTATACATTTTCTGATAGAAGCGAATTAAGTTTAACTCTTAAACCGGAAATGACTGCCTCAGTTGTGCGAGCCTTTAATGAACATTCTCTTTCTGCTAAACAATCATTGAATAAGCTTTATTACATTTCTCCCATGTTTAGGCAGGAGCGTCCGCAAGCCGGCAGACTTAGACAGTTTCATCAATTTGGTGCAGAAGCATTAGGAAGTACTTCTACGCTTTTGGATGTTGAAATAATTTTGCTGGTTTATACTATTTTAAAAGAATTAGGACTAAATGATTTAACTGTAAAAATTAATTCTCTCGGTGTTCCCGAATCAAGAGAAAATTATAAAAAAGTTCTAAGAGAATTTTTATTAGATAAAAAAGAGAATCTTTCGGAAGACAGTAGAAAAAGATTTGATAAAAATATTTTAAGAATTTTTGACAGTAAAGTAGATTCGGATCAGGAAATCTTATCCAGTGCTCCTTTACTAATTGATTATCTTGATGAAGAAAGCAAAAATGATTTTGAACATGTGAAGTCACTATTAAATTCAGCAAAAATTAATTATGAAATTGATCCAAAGCTGGTAAGAGGTTTGGATTATTATACAAAAACAACATTTGAAATTATCAGCGGAAAAGTAGGTTCGCAAAGTGCCTTGTGCGGCGGCGGAAGGTATGATTTGTTAGTGGAAGAGTTAGGAGGAAAACCGACTCCGGCTGTTGGATTTGCAGCTGGAATTGAAAGAATTCTATTAGCTTGTGAAAATGAAAAATCATTAAATCTGCCGGAAGAAAAAATTGATGTTTATATTGTAAAACTTGATAAGGATTTAACGAATAAGGTTTTTGAAACTTCATTATTCTTAAGGAACAATAATCTTTCAGTCGATTTTGATTATCTTGATAGAAGTGTAAAAGCACAAATGCGTGAAGCAAATAAAATGAAAACCAAATTTGTTTTATTCATTGGCGGTGAAGAATACAAGTCCGGTTCATATTTATTGAAGAATATGGAATCCGGCGAACAGAGCTTGGTTCCGTTAAATCAATTAGAAAATATCTCAAGTCAAATATCAATAGTCAAACCTGCCCAACGGTAGGTAGGAGTAAAAATCTTTAAATCTAATTTTACCCTTTTGACTTTTTACTTTTGACCTTATAAGGAGAACAAATGTATCCTGAATTATTTAAAGTAGGTCCGTTTACAGTTTACAGTTTCGGCTTAATGCTTGGTATAGCATTTATAGTTGCAAGCTATCTGCTTACAAAGGAAATTGAAAGAAAAAAATTACATCCTAATATTGCTACTGAAGTTACATTGATGGCAATAATATTTGGAATAGTAGGCAGCAAAGCACTTGACCTGATTGAAAACTGGAGTACATTTATTCAGGACCCAATTGGAAGTGCATTTTCTCCAGGCGGATTAACTTTTTACGGCGGTGTAATTCTCTCAATAATTGTTATCTGGATTTATTCCAAAAGAAAGAAAATCCCCTTTTTATATATTGCTGACGCGACGGCTCCGTCACTAGCGATAGCTTACGGAATTGGAAGGATCGGATGCCACCTAGCGGGCGATGGCGATTATGGAATTCCAACAAGTCTTCCCTGGGGAGTAGATTATTCACATGGAACTGTTCCACCGCATATAATGTTTAGAGGATCTGAAATTGCAAAATCATTTCCAAACGGAATTGTGCCGGATAATACTCCATTGCATCCTACTCCAATTTATGAATTTTTAATGATGATGTTAATCTTTTGGGTTCTTTGGAAATTGAGAAAAAAGGATTGGCCTTACGGACAGCTATTTATGATTTATTTAATACTCCAGGGAATAGAAAGATTTCTAATTGAATTTTTGAGATTAAATCCCAGACTTCTATTTGACTTATCAGAAGCGCAATTAATTTCCATCGTTATGATCGTTGCTGGAAGTATCGGATTGTATTATTATAAAAAACATCCTAATATTAATAAATTTGTTCCACCTCCATTTAAACTTGAAACAGAGAAAAAGAAGAAATAAAAAATTTGGACTTTAAACTAACCCAATTTCTCAAAGAAATTGGGTTAGTGGTTTGCAAGCTTGAAATATGATAATAGTTTTTTCAAAATTAGCCTTTAGTTTTTAGGAAATAAAATCAAATAGTTTAAATGCCATACAGAATTAACCATTCTTATTCAAATCATTACTATCATGTTTATAATCGGGGAAATAATAGAAGTGAAATCTTTTTTGAAAAAAGAAATTATTTATATTTCATGGAGAAAATTAAAAGTAATTTTGTAAACACAATTGACTTAATTGCTTTTTGTTTGATGCCAAATCATTTTCATCTTCTTGTGAAAATTTCTGAAGATGACTCATTAGAAAAAGCTATGCAGAAAATTTCCACTGGATATACGAGAGCAATAAATAAAGCTTACGGTCGGACCGGACATCTTTTCGAAGGCAGATATAGAAATAAAATAATTCCCAGTGATGAATATTTAATTCATTTATGCAGATATATTCATTTAAATCCGGTAAGAGCAAATTTAGTTACAATGATTGAACAATGGGAATTCTCAAGTTATTTAGATTATATTGGAAAAAGAGATAATAGTTTAGTTAATAAAGAGACTATTTCTAATTATTTTAATTCTGTTGAATCCTTAATAGAGTTTCATCAAACATATCAGGAAAACCAAAATTACTTTGTAAATGATTTGTTATTCCATTAAAATCATTTTTACTGTTTCCGAATTTAAGAAGGTTACTAACCCAATTTCTTTGAGAAATTGGGTTAGTTAAGAAACAATGAACCTAATCATCGG
>CAZRMA010000526.1:0-3051 GCA_964600655.1 uncultured Ignavibacteriaceae bacterium | reverse complement strand
GACGCTGAATTAGAACCAAGGATTCAACTTTCATCGGTTGCTTATAGTTTGAGTGCAAAAACTGTTGAGGATAGTAGTATCACTACGTTAAAAATTGTGGATGGTGCTATTACACAAGATAAACTATCTCCTGGTTTAAGCTTACCACCAGGTGGAACTGCAGGGGGTGATTTATCAGGTAATTTTCCTAATCCTTCTGTAAATAAAATTAGGGGAAGAAATGTTTCCAGCACTGCTCCATCTACGGGACAACTATTACAGTGGGATGGCTCTGCTTGGTCTCCGGGTTCTGTTGATGGCAGTCTGTGGCAGCAAAATGGAAGTAATATTTATTTTAATTCCGGGAAAGTTGGAATTGGCGAAAATACGCCAAAAGTATCATTACATATCGGGGAAAATCAGAGAGTTTTGTTTGGTGCCGATACAGTAGGTGCGGGAGATAAATTAATGTGGATTCCTGATTTGCATGCTTTTCGTGTTGGTGCACTTTCTACTGGAACAGCCAGTAATTATTGGGATAGGGATAGTATCGGTTTGTATTCATTTGCTTCTGGATTAAACACTCGGGCACAAGGTTATGGTGGGACCGCTTTAGGTCGAGACACTGAAGCATTTGGTTCATATTCATTTGCCTCCGGTTATTTTACTAATGCTGATGGACAATATTCAACTGCAATGGGTTTTAACACTGACGCCCTGGCATTAGGTTCAACAGCTTTGGGCTATAGCACAGATGCCGAAGAAAACTATTCAACTGCAATTGGTTATTTTACCGAAGCACAAGCGATTTATTCAATAGCTTTAGGCAATGGAACTCATGCACAATCTTATAGCTCTATGGCCGTTGGCAGATATAATGTTGGGGGAGGGAATTCCACATCATGGGTTTCAACCGATCCCATTTTTGAAATTGGAATTGGAACTAGCAATAGTAATCGTATAAATGCTGTTACAGTTAGAAAAGATGGGAACGTTGGGATAGGAACTACTGTTCCTTTAGCTGCATTACACGTTAATGGCCAAATTAGGTTCGCCACTGTGGAATATTTTGAGGATGGCGGAACAAACGAAATAGCGGCTCGTGGAGATATAAGGCCAACTTCGGACAATACTTATGACTTAGGAACCCCAACATTTCATTGGGATGATGTATATGCAACTAATGGAACGATACAAACTTCTGATATACGGGATAAAGAAAATATCCGAGATTTAAACTATGGTTTAAATGAAGTTTTAAGTATGCGGCCTGTGCGTTTTACCTGGAAAAAGAATCCGGAACAAGGAGATAAAATTGGATTAATTGCACAGGAAGTATTGCCTCTTATAAAAGAAGTTGTAAAAACCTATGACTTTAAACCATCCGAAACGGAAAAGATAATAAATGGTAAATTGGAGCCTGCATCAATGCAGCGTGAAGAACTTGATCACCTAGGAATATATTATGCGAATTTAATACCAGTATTAATAAAAGCTATACAAGAGCAGCAAAAAGAAATAGAAGAATTAAAATTATTAATCAACAAATAGAAATCAATAATTAAAAATATTAGTGGCAGTACTATGCAAAAACAAAAACTATTTATTTTTACTTTATCAGTTTTTATTCTGACAATATTTATTTCTCCCTTGAAGGCACAATATAAATTAGAACGAGGTGTTTTCGGAAGTGGCGGAGGAATGAATATTTCAGCCAACAATTCTTTAATTGGAACTTTTGGCCAGACTTTTGTCGGAGTAAGTGCTAATACAGTTAATGGGGTTTATTCCGGGTTTTGGTATATTAATCAAACTCTGGTTGGTATTTCAGACGGACAATTAATTCCTAAAAATTTTGAACTACATCAAAATTACCCAAATCCATTTAATCCAACTACAACAATAAAATATTCTATTCCCGCAGTAGAGACGAGGCATGCCTCGTCTGTACAGTTAAATGTTTACGATATCTTAGGAGGAGAAGTTAAAACATTAGTTAATGAAGTAAAATCACCCGGCAATTACGAAGTAAACTTTAATGCAAGCAATTTTGCAAGTGGAGTTTATTTTTACAGACTGCAGGCAGGGAATTTTATTCAAACGAAGAAGATGATATTGATGAAATAATAATTTATATAATCTAAAAATTAAACCTCTGATAAATTTATAATTTGTCAGAGGTTTTTTATTTATATTCCTCATACAATTAATAAGCTTAAAATTGTTAGCCATATCAACTCAAACTTTAAACATTAGTGATTTTGAAATCGCGCTAACTTTCTTTTCTTCTTCCACTTAAAATCATATTTATAACAACTATCAACGATCAAACTAAAAAAATTACTAGGTGAGAATAACACTTATAAAGAAAGTATCCATTTCTCCCTTTATGAAAAACTATATTATTCAAATTATTTAATATAAACAGTTTTAATATTTACAAATTCTTTTATACCAAAAGGTGAAAGCTCTCTCCCGTATCCAGATTCTTTGATTCCGCCAAAAGGTAACCTGGGATCTGATTTCACTAATGCATTGACAAAACAGCATCCTGCATTTAATTTTTTTGCAGCAAGTTTCTCACCTTTTTGTAAATCTTTGGTAAACACTGCGGCCCCCAATCCAAAAATGGAGTCATTTGCTACTTCGATTGCTTCTGCTTCATCCTTAACTTTAATTAAGGCAGCAACTGGTCCGAATAGTTCTTCATCATAAGCCGGCATTCCTTTTTTCACATTTTTCAGAATAGTTGGAGGATAATAAGCTCCTTTATCAGAAGGGATCTTTCCGCCAAGTAATAATGCGGCACCTTTTTCTACACTTTTTTCAACCTGATGATGAAGTTCATCTCTTAGATCAGTACTTGCTTGAGGGCCAACATCATTAATCTCATTCATGGGATCTCCCATTTTTTTATTTTTCATTACTGAAAGGAAAAGCTCTTCAAATTTATCATAAATTTTTTCAACTATAATAAATCGTTTGGCAGCTATACAGCTTTGTCCGCCATTTATTAGTCTTGCATTAACACAAGTTGATGCTGCTTCATTCAGATCGGCATCTTCAAGAATT
>CAZRMA010000525.1:0-3054 GCA_964600655.1 uncultured Ignavibacteriaceae bacterium | reverse complement strand
ATTATTTCTCAAAATTTATTTAATTTTAGGGTACAAAAAATCAGAGATAAATCAATTTGAAAAATCAATATGATGTAATTGTAATAGGCAGCGGGCCGGGCGGAGAAGGCGCTGCAATGAAATGTGCTAAAGAAGGGCTTCGTGTCGCAATGGTGGATTATTTTTCCATGATTGGCGGAAGCTGCACTCATACCAATACAATACCGAGTAAAGCACTTCGCCATGCAAGTCAAATATTATATGAAACTAATAGGCTTAACGAGTCAAGCTTTCAGACATTATTAGATAAAGCTGAAGTAGTAATTCGGGAACAGTTTAATCTCAGAAAAAGTTTTTATGAGAGAAATCTGGTTGATATTATTGACGGACGAGCAGCATTTTTAGATGCACATACAATTTCTGTTAAGATGTCAACTGGATTAGAGAAAACTTATACTTCAGATTACTTTGTGATTGCAACAGGTTCTCGGCCCTATCATCCTCCTGATGTTGATTTTAATCATCCGAGAATTATGGATAGCGATACAATTTTAAATTTAAAAGATAACCCGCGCTCTTTAACAATATATGGCGCAGGTGTAATCGGATGCGAGTATACATCGATATTCAGAGGCTTGAGAATTAAAGTTAACTTAATCAATACGAGAAATAAACTTCTTGCATTCCTTGATGATGAAATTATAGATGCGTTAGGTTTCTTTTTAAGAGAAAATGGTGTGGTTCTCAGGCATAATGAAGAATATGAAAAAGTTGTACCGGATGATGATGGAGTTACTGTCTATTTAAAATCAAATAAAGAGATTCGCACTGATTATCTACTATGGGCTCAGGGAAGAACCGGGAATTCTGATAATATGGGTTTGGAAAATCTCGGAATTAAAACTGATACTAAAGGTTCAATAATTGTTAATGAAAATGATCAAACCCCGGTTCCTAATATTTATGCTGTTGGAGATATAATTGGATTTCCTAATCTGGCAAGTGCTTCTTATGACCAGGGAAGATATGCAGCTACACATATTGTATTTGGTAAGGTTGACCATCAGCTTGTAGAATTTATGCCAACAGGTATTTATACTATTCCGGAAATAAGTTCAGTAGGCTACACTGAAGAACAATTAACAAAGGAAAAAATTCCTTATGAAGTAGGACATTCTTTTTTCAAACATTTAGCCCGTGCGCAAATTACCGGCAGAACAACAGGTATGCTAAAAATTCTATTTCATAGAGAAACACTGCAAATACTTGGAGTGCATTGTTTCGGCCATGGTGCAGCAGAGATTATTCATATCGGCCAGGCAATCATGTCGCAAAAAGGTGAAGGCAATACTTTGATGTTTTTTATTAATACGACATTTAATTATCCGACAATGGCTGAAGCTTACCGTGTCGCTGCTTTGAACGGGATAAATAGGGTGGATCAATTGAAGAAAAATATCAAATGAATTGAGATTCTAATTTATTTTATGAAATTTCTAATGTATAAATTGAATTTTAATTTACAAATCTTCAGTTGGTGTTTAGTAAATCATTAAGAAATGTTTTAATGTCTTTGAATTGAATAATATTAATATTAGATGTTTTAAAAGATTTATCCCCTGCATAAATAAGAATATTTTCAATATCCATTTTAGTAATTGTTGAAGATAATTTATTTAGGTTTTTTACAAATTCATTAGTATAAGTTTCACCTCCCTTAATTTCTATAGCCGCTAAGGAACCATTTCCCTTTTCAATTATACAGTCAATTTCAGTTCCGTTACTTTCTCTCCAAAAATATACTGAAGGGTTTTTACCGACATGATAGCTTGTTTTTATAATTTCACTAATTATTAAGTTTTCGAAAAGCGCACCATAAGCATAATGAGTTTTAATTGAATCGGGATGGGTTAATTTTAATAATGAAGACACAACACCAGTATCATAAAAATATAATTTGGGAGATTTGATTAATCTTTTATTAAAATTATTATAGTAAGGCTGAAGTAAAAATATAATAAAACTGGATTCCAGCAATGATAGCCATGCTTTTACAGTATTAACTGAAATACCCGTATCATTAGCCAATGAAGTAAAATTGATTATTTGCCCAACCCTGCCTGCACATAAGCCAAGAAATTTTGTGAATGTATTTAAGTTTTCGATTGACTTTAATGTTCGTATATCCCGTTCTATATATGTCTGTAAATAAGACGGATAAAAATCTTCCGGGCTTATATTTTTATCATAAATCCTGGGATAAAATCCTTTAACAATAAATTCAGATGAACTTTGTTTATCCATTAAATCTAATTCGGTAATATCAAAAGGGAAAAGATGATTTATATTTACACGGCCAGCTAATGACTGAGAGATTTTTTCATTTAACAAAAAACTTTGTGAGCCGGAAAGTATATATTGCCCCACAGTATTTCTTTCATCGGAAATTACCTGGATGTAACTAAAAAGTTCAGGAAGATTTTGTGCTTCATCAAATATTACATGTTCACCTGCATTTCGTAAAAAACCAATCATATCAGTTCGCAGCATTTCCCTATAATCAAGCCTTTCGAGATTATAATATTTGTAGTCTGGAAATGCATTCTTTAATAAAGTAGTTTTACCGGACTGGCGCGGCCCGGTTAAAGAGACAACCGGAAATTTGGTTAATGTTTTTTTTAGACGAGACGTTATTTTTCTTTTTATAATCATTTATGTAAATATGCAATCACATTGCAAATTTACATAATTAAGTTTTTATGATCCAAATTCTCGGGAAATAGCCGTATTTCTTGCAAATATTTTGTTTTTTTTATAATTAGGCTTGATTATAATTAATTTAAGTTTTTATTTCAACAATAAAGTTTACAACAGCCCAAGTTTCTTTGTCCATTCTTTAAATCCATTTTCTAATTGCTCAAATGATTCAATTGCAAAAAGAACCGGCTGAAGATGCCAAACATCATAATCTTGATGAATAATTTTTTCAACTTCAAAATCTTTTACATCCACATCTTTTGAAAGTGCATGCTGAACTTCGCCAAGTGAAGAAATAATTCCTGCACCATAAATTCT
>CAZRMA010000524.1:0-3059 GCA_964600655.1 uncultured Ignavibacteriaceae bacterium | reverse complement strand
CGAAATGACACGAATTAATTTTGCAAACTTTTAAGTGTTCTATTTGCATTAAGAATTAATTCTTTAATATATTAAAGAAGGAATGATTAAATGAAACTACTACTAAAAGTTAATTTTATTTTATTTTCGTTATTAATATTTGGATGCGGCAAAACTGCTAAGGTTAGTCCGATTATTACAGAAGAATATCCGGAATCATTTCAAGTTGAAGTATCCAATCCATTAAATGGCTATAGAAAAGATGAGACGATACAATTAGATATCAAAACAATAACAGATAAACACCCTGATTTTAATCCAAAAGCATTTATTGTTTTTCGTGATACAACCGAATTGCCAAGTCAAACAGAAGATATTGATGGTGATAATGTACCTGACAGGATTCTTTTCTTGACAAATTTAAACCCGATGGAAAACCAAAATATTATGGTGCGATATGCAAAAGATGGTGTAAAGAAAAGAGAATACAAAAAAAGAACTCAGGCTGTGTTAGGAGAAAAAGTTGACTATACATTGATAAAAGGTGAGTACACAAAAGGACGATTTGAAAATGTTAAATCATCAAAAATGCCTGCCGATCATGTTGCACACGATGCGTTGTATAGAATAGAAGGGCCTGGCTGGGAATCTGAATTAATTACTTATAGATATTATTTGGACGCACGAAATAGAAATGATCTCTTCGGTAAAAAGAAACTTGAGCTTATTCTTCAAAAAGTCGGAGTCAATGATTTGGTATCTAACAGCCAGGAATCTTACACAAAAATGCTTGACTGGGGAATGGATATTTTTAAAGTGGGTGAATCATTAGGTATCGGTTCAATCGGAATGTGGAGTAATCATAAGGTTGTTGCTGTAAGTACAACTGATAGTGTAATCGCAGCGATTGCCACAAATGGTCCAATTAGATCTGATGTTTATACAAAATATTACGGCTGGCTGGTCGGTAAGAATAAGTATAATTTATTTTCGAATTTATCCATTTCTGCCGGCAGTCGATTGACTCATTCGAGCCTTATTCTTAATGGAAACAATGTTGAAATGTGCACGGGACTCGCAAAACATCCTGATACTGAATATTTCAAATCAGAAAATGAAATTGGATGGAATTACATCGCTCTTTATGGAAAACAAAGCTTATCCGGAGATAACTTAGGAATTTCTGTTTTTTATAAATATTCTGATCTAATAAAATTAACTGATGACAAAAATAGTTATGTGGTTGTGCTTAAACCAACCGATGGAAAATTAGATTATTATTTCGCTGGTGCTTGGCAAGGGGAACCAGATGGAATAAAAAACAAAGAAGAATTTCAGAAATTCTTAGATAATACTTTAAAGCAATTAAATTATACAGTTTTAGTTAATTTAAAATGAAAAAAATATTAAAGAAAATAGAAGAGGTATAAAATGGAAGTAAGATATTCCCCAAATTTTGAAGGATTTAAAAAGCTGGATACATCCGGACTCAGAAATGAATTCTTGGTTGATAAATTATTTGAACCAGGGAAAATTTATTTAGTCTATTCGGATGTTGATAGAGCTATTGTTGGTTCAGCAGTTCCAACCGATAAAGCATTAAAATTAGAAGCAAGCAAAAAAGAAATGTCAGCAGATTATTTTACTGAGCGAAGAGAGGTCGGAATAATTAATATTGGAAAGGAAGGTTCCATTACTGCTGACGGGAAAGAATATAAAATGAATCATAAAGATTCTTTATACATAAGTAGAGGGACAAAAGATATAGAATTCAAAAGTAATGATAAAAGCCAACCTGCTCAATATTATTTTGTGAGTTACCCGGCACATAAAGAATTTCCAACAACTCATGCAAAATTTTCAGACGCCGAACAAGCTCATCTTGGCAGCTTAAAAGATTCAAATCATAGAACAATTTATAAATACATCCATCCTAAGGGAATAAAGAGTTCTCAATTAGTTATGGGATTGACTGAACTTGAAGAGGGTAGTGTTTGGAATACCATGCCGGTCCATACTCATCAAAGGAGATCCGAG
Organism: uncultured Ignavibacteriaceae bacterium; assembly: GCA_964600655.1. Classification (GTDB taxonomy): domain Bacteria; phylum Bacteroidota; class Ignavibacteria; order Ignavibacteriales; family Ignavibacteriaceae; genus CAVSWT01. The sequence continues at coordinate 1,043 of CAZRMA010000524.1, read as the reverse complement.
ATTTATATGTATTTCAGTCTGGAAAATGGTGCAGTTGTTTTTCATTTAATGGGTACTCCATCCGAAACTCGTCATATCGTAATAAGAGACAGGCAAGCAGTGATATCTCCAAGCTGGTCATTCCACTCAGGCTCCGGCACTCAAAACTATTCTTTTATATGGGCTATGGGCGGCGAGAATCAGGCTTTTGATGATATGGATGCTGTTAAGATGGAAGAATTATTTTAACTTATCATTTAATAATTAAGGATTTTAAGAATGGTATTAGATCAATTTAATTTAAAAGGCAAAGTTGCAATAGTCACAGGTTCCAATCAGGGTATTGGACAAAAATATGCTTTAGCACTTGCAGAGGCCGGTGCTGATATAATTGGAGTTTCTTACGTATCGGATTTCAGTGAAACAATAAAATTGATTGAAGGCGCTGGTAGAAAAATAAAAACTTATACGTCTGATTTTTCCGATAGAAAATCATTATATGAATTTATTAAAACCGTAAAATCAGACTTTCCTAAAATAGATATACTTGTCAACAATGCCGGAACAATATTACGTGACCCTATTTCAGTACACTCAGATGAATACTGGGATAAAGTAATCGAAGTAAATTTATCTTCTCAATTCATCTTAACAAGAGAGATTGGAAAAGATATGGTGAATAGAGGTTACGGCAAAATTGTATTTATTGCTTCATTACTTTCATTTCAAGGTGGAATATGGGTGCCGGGTTATGCTTCATCAAAAGGGGGAATCAAGCAGCTAACGATGGCATTTGCTAATGAATGGGCCTCAAGCGGTGTTACTATTAATGCAATTGCTCCGGGTTACATTGCTACTGATAACACAAAAGCCCTGCGTGAAAACCCTGAACGAAATAACGCAATCTTGGCAAGGATTCCTGCCGGAAGATGGGGCACACCGGAAGACCTAATGGGAACAGTTGTCTTCTTAAGTTCAAACGCTTCAAATTATTTAAATGGAAGTGTTGTAACTGTTGACGGTGGCTGGATGGGCAGATAAATCTTATTAATTTTATTTTACTT
>CAZRMA010000523.1:0-3063 GCA_964600655.1 uncultured Ignavibacteriaceae bacterium | reverse complement strand
CAAAGATAACTGTGTAGTTATGGTAAATGAACCAGCAAAGGAAGGAATAGAACTTCCTAAAAAAGAAGAGTTGCTAGCAGTTTTTGATAAAGTAAAAAGTAAAAATCTTGAACCATATAATGATGATGTTTCAGATCAGCCATTAGTAGAAAATATTCCATCTGCCGGTAAAATAGTTAATGAAGATAAGTTATCTGATCTGAATATTACTGAGTTGACTTTATCAAATGGTGTTAAGGTAATTTTGAAGCCTACGGATTTTAAGAATGATGAAATTAAAATGAGAGCATTCAGTCCGGGAGGTAACTCACTTGTATCAAATGAAGATTACATTGCGGCGGCTACTGCTTCTCAATTGATTAATCAAAGCGGTGTGGGAAAGTTTAATAATACCGAACTTGAAAAAAAATTAGCAGGTAAAGTTGTAAGAGTTGCTCCATATATTTCCGAACTAACGGAAGGACTTCTTGGGTCTGCATCTCCAAAAGATGTTGAGACAATGTTTCAGCTAATTTACCTCTATTTTACTTCCCCAAGGATTGACAGCTCATCTTATTTGTCATATATCTCAAAAGTAAAAACGCTTGTTGCAAATAGAGAAAAGAGTCCTGAAGCTGCCTTTAATGATACTCTATCGTTAACATTGGCACAATATAATCCAAGAAGATATCCGTGGACTGAGAAGACTGTTGACAAAATGAATATAGCTAAATCATTTGCTATCTATAAAGATCGTTTTTCGGATGCATCCGATTTTACATTTTTATTTATAGGCAACTTTGAAATAGAAAAAATTAAACCATTAATTGAAACTTACCTTGGAAATCTTCCTTCAACTAGAAGGCAAGAAAATTATGTTGATATTGGGATAAGACCACCAAAAGGAGTTATTAAAAAGGAAGTTCACAAGGGGATAGAACAAAAAAGTTATGTTGATGTTACATTTACAGGCCCTTTTGAATGGACGCAAGAAAATAGCTATTTGTTAAAGTCTATGACAAGTGCAGTACGAATTAAACTAAGAGAAGTTCTTAGAGAAGATAAAAGTGGCACTTATGGCATCCGTATTTCTTCAACTGGAAAACATGCTCCTGATGAAGAGTACCAAATTGAAATATCTTTCGGCTGTGACCCTACAAGAGTAAAGGAACTGGTAAAAACATTATTTACACAACTTGATAGCATAAGAAATTTTAGTCTTGATGAAACATATATCGAAAAAGTAAAAGAAATGCAAATACGGGACAATGAAGTTCAAAGGAAAGAAAATGATTACTGGGTTAAAACATTAACAAGTTATTATTTTTATGACATGGATTTGTCTGATATTTATGACAATGATAAAGAGATAGGAAAGCTAAATAGAGAAGATGTTTTGAAAACTGCAAAAAAATATTTTAACATGGATAATTATGTGATGGTGATTCTTTATCCGGAAAACTCTTGAATGAAAAACTCTAATTGTGTGCATAGCTTTCATGCTATGCACCAATTTATCATATAATTAACACTGTAATATGAAAACATAAAGTAATGAATATCAAATTAACAATAGCAGTAATTCATTAATTAAAATTATACTGATAAGTATAATAATAAGCACAAATTTAAATTCTTTGTTTATAATAGGTTAAATGTAAAAGTGACTCTCACCTTCCCCACTAATTTTTATAAACATATTTCAACCGTTGCTTTAACAGCAACGGTTTTTTTATATTATATAATCTAACTCTAAAATTAATTGTGCATAATGGATATTACTAACACTTTATATGTTACTAACCGGAAAGATTGGCGTAATTGGTTAAAGGATAATTACAAAACAGAAAAGGAAATTTGGCTAATCTATTATAAAAAGGATTCAGGGAAACCAAGAATTCCTTATAATGACGCAGTAGAAGAAGCATTATGTTTCGGATGGATTGACAGTACAACTAAAAGAATTGATGACAAAAAATATGCTCAAAAATTTTCCAAGAGAAATCTTAAAAGCAGTTACTCTCAGCCGAATAAAGAAAGATTACGAAAACTTGTAAAGCAGAAGAAAGTAATAAAAGAGGTTTTGGAAAGTATAGGAAATATGCTGGATAAAAAATTTGTGATTCCAAAAGATATATTAAAGGAATTAAAAGCAAACAAAAAAGCCTGGGAAAATTTTCAAAAATTTCCTGATGCATATCAAAGAATTCGTATAGGATTTGTTGATGGTTCTCGAAACAGGCCTGATTTCTTTCGTAAACGTTTAGATTATTTCCTAAAAATGACAGAATTAAATAAAAAATTTGGATTTGGAATAGACCAATTTATGGAATGAATAACTGTTATAAATTCTTTCCGCTATAGCAATCTATACTAAACAATTTTATTATTAAAGAATAAATTATTTTTATATATATTTAACACTGAACTTCAATTCATAAAATTAATTCTAATTTATTATCTTGAAAAATTTACTAAGAACAGCTTTAATTCTTGCCATCATTACAGTTGGATATAATTTATTAGAAGGAATTATATCTGTAGCATTTGGATATTCAGATGAAACTTTAGCTTTATTTGGATTTGGAGTTGACAGTTTTGTTGAAGTTGTTTCAGGATTAGGAATTCTTCATATGGTCTTAAGAATGAAGAACTCTAATGTAATTGAAAGAGACAAATTTGAAAAAACTGCTCTTCGAATTACCGGGATAAGTTTTTATATTTTAACTGCGGGATTAATAGTCGGTTCAATTTTGAATATCATTTTCAATGTAAAGCCTGAAACTACATTTGCTGGAATAATTGTTTCATTAATTTCAATTGTTACTATGTACTATTTAATGAATGCTAAACTTAAAGTAGGTAAAGCGCTTAATTCAGATGCAATTATTTCGGATGCCAATTGCACAAAAACTTGTTTTTATCTTTCATTTATTCTCTTAGGTGCAAGCGGGCTTTATGAAATATTTAAAATAGGTTACTTTGATATTTTAGGATCTATAGGAATTGCGTATTATGCATTCAAAGAGGGGAAGGAAGCATTTGAGAAAATTAAATCTGGTAATTTGGCTTGTAGGTGTGAAA
>CAZRMA010000522.1:0-3068 GCA_964600655.1 uncultured Ignavibacteriaceae bacterium | reverse complement strand
GCCCAGTTATCGTGCAGTCTTTGATCGCGGCTCATCCAATAAGCAATAGGCCCTTTTTTATCATCGCCTTTTTGAAGTAGTCGAACCCGTTTGGTGTTTATCATTTAAATTTTTAAGGAAAGAAATTTTCTTAAAGAAACGAAAAGTTTTTCTGAAAAGGATTCAGATTGAAAATTAATTTATACCTTTTTCTCAATACCTATGGGGCAATGGTCAGAACCCATAACATCACTTAAAATAAATGCATCCTTAATTTCATCTTTAACATTTTCAGATACAAAAAAATAGTCAATACGCCAGCCGACATTTCTCTCACGCGCCCGAGTAACTTGGTCCCACCAGGTATAATTATTTGGTTCTTGATTAAAGATCCTAAAGGTATCAACATAACCATTGCTAATTAATTTATCTATCCATTCTCTCTCTTCAGGAAGAAAGCCCGATACTTTTGAATTTTCTTTTGGACGTGCTAAATCAATTTCTTTATGCGCAGTATTTACATCACCACAGACAATAATTTTTTTGCCTTTCTTTTTAAGCTTGTTGGCATATTCTAAGAAAGCGTCATAAAAATCCATTTTGTATTTCAGTCTTTCGGCACGTGCTTTACCGTTTGGATAATAAATATTAAAAAGAACAAAACCTGGATATTCCGCAATTATAATTCTTCCTTCATTATCAAATTGTTCAATCCCAAAACCTTTCTTTATACTTAAAGGCTTTTCTTTAGTATAAAGAGCCGTTCCGCTGTAGCCTTTTCTTTCACCGGAACAAAAATATGAATAATAACCATCTACATTTTTAATTTCATCAACAAGCTGCTCTTCGTGTGCTTTAGTTTCCTGTATACAGAGAATATCAGGATTTTCTTTTAAAAGCCATTCGATGAAACCCTTTTTATAGGCTGCTCTTATTCCATTAACATTCCATGAAAGAATTCTAATTTTTTTCATATTAATATTTATTGATTGGGATAATAATTTTGACTGCATAATTTATTTATTTATGTAATAAAAACCAACGCAGCAATCATTTAATACAATAAATAATAATCCTAAGGATTTCTATTGCTTTGTAGAATTTAATGTCATATTTTGAATGCAATTCTTTCCTTAAATGCAGTCAATTCCCCTGTTAAAAAATGTTCTTGTTTTAATTTCATAAACCTCCCGAGGAGCTATATATGGGCAAGTATTTACTATTTTCAATTTTGGTTTTTTTATTCCTTTTCTCGAAAACTTTTTCCCAGGTTCCAAATGGTGGATTTGAACAGTGGACAAATGGTGAGCCGGATGGCTGGTGGACATCAAATTCCACTGGTATTATAACAATAAGTCAAACATCTGATTCTCATAGCGGTTCATCGGCTCTTAAGGGGGAAGCCACGTTTAATAACAACTTGCTGGTATACGCAATAATAATCTCAGGGGAAATTGGGAAAAAAGGATTTCCCGTCTCTAAAAAATATGCTAGCGTTAATGGTTATTATAAACTAACCTCTGTTGACGGAGACAAAATCTCTGTACTGGCAAGCATGTACGCAAAAGGAACTTTTCTTGGCGTTGGTGGTTTAGAGTTTCCTGCCGCACAAAGCTATACAAATTTTATTGTCCCTATTTATTATAATAAATTAACTGATATACCAGATTCTTGCCAAATAACTGTAACAATAGGAAATGATACTGCAAAGGTACATTTAGGCTCAGCATTTTTTATTGACGACGTTTCTTTGGGAGGAGACGTTACTTCAGTCAATGATGTTTCAAAAATTGCAACTTTTAAACTTGAACAAAATTTCCCAAATCCGTTTAATCCAAGTACAAATATTTCTTGGCAAACTCCCATTGCAGGAATACAAACTTTAAAAGTATATGATATATTAGGAAATGAAATTGCTACACTTCTAAATGAATATAGGTCCGCTGGAAATCATCAGGTGGAATTTAATACTTCAATTAAAGGCAAAAATTTATCATCAGGAATATATTTCTATCAATTAAAAATCGGTTCATTCATTCGAACAAAGAAAATGGTTTTAACTAAATAGTTATACCAAAAGCTTGATGTGAACGATTGTAATTTGCTTTAATGAATATTGAAGTTCAGAAATAATTAATAAAAATTAATCTTTTTTTAATCTTTAGTTTATTAATTAAGCTTGCATTCTTTTAGCGAATATTCTATTTTGAATCAGCTAACTTACCTTTCAATAAGTTGAAAATCTAATATAAATCAGCGGGAAATATTTTAACAAATAGTTTCTTATTCTGGAGGGAATATATGAATATTCGATTATCGTTATTTTTATTTGCTGGTCTCTTTTTTCTTTCGCAGGTTTTCGCACAAGTTCCCAACAGCAGTTTTGAGCAATGGACTAACGGCGAACCGGATGGATGGTTCACCAACAACTTTCCCAGCATAAGTATAGTATCTGTAACACAATCATCAGATGCTCATAGTGGTTCATATTCAGTTAGAGGAGAAACGATCAATTCGATTGAAGGAGTTTATCCTCCTCTTATAGGTGCTGGTAAATTAGGTGGAAAAGGAGTTCCAATTTCCCAAAATTACACTACTATCAATGGGTTTTATAAATTGAGTTCGGTTTTGGGGGATAAATTGGATGTTGTTGTTGGAATGTGGGGTGGAGGTAATGTAATAGCAGTTGGGGCATTGGAATTTCCTGAAGCGGCAGGCTACACTAGTTTTAGTGTGCCAATGACTTATGTATCAAGTAACGTTACAGCTGATTCATGTCTTATTAATATTACCATAGCAAATGATACTGCCGGACATGCACATGTTGGGTCTGTTTTTTATGTTGATGATATTTCACTCAGCGGAAATGCAACCTCAGTTAATGATGCAGTCAATCTTAAAACTTTTAAGCTCAATCAGAATTATCCTAACCCATTTAATCCATCCACAAAAATTAGCTGGCAATCGCCGGTTGCCGGATGGCAGTCGTTAAAAGTTTACAACATTTTAGGAAAAGAAGTGGCCACGCTTGTAAACGGATATAAACCTGCGGGTAATTATCAAGTTGAATTTAATTCTTCAATTGATGG
>CAZRMA010000521.1:0-3070 GCA_964600655.1 uncultured Ignavibacteriaceae bacterium | reverse complement strand
CGCATCTTCGTTATGCTTTTGAAGTGATGGATGAAATATTTGAAGAAAGAAAATTCGTTGATGAATAAAACCCATATTATTCCTAAACAAATTGTTTGCGCTATGAAAATAATAGAAGATTAAAAAGTAATGTCGTTAAAATAATGAGTAACATAGTGAAAAATATCTGTGATTTTAGGACTAATCTTTTAGTATATGGAATTAAATTTTTGGTTTATGAATTCAAAAATGCGAATAGCATTACCTATAAATGATGTGTTTCAATTAGACAGATAACTTTTTTATTTTTACAATAATAAATCAAATTTCATTTCAATTCGAAACTAAATTACTATAAAATCTATTTTTAAAATAAAAAACATTATTCAAGGAGCACTAATATATTCTATTGGTGACAGTATAGCTGCTCTAATTATAAATGATTTTTCAATCAGGAGGCTGCTAGGAATTTTATTTCTCGGCGGATTTATTTATTCAGTTGAAATTCCATTTGTATTAAAATGGCTAAACAATAAGTTTATTAATGATGAACTAAAAATTAAAATCACCAAGTCAGTTCTTTTTACTTTATATTTTAATCCGCTTTGGATAGCACGGCATATTTTAGTTCTCAATTTATTTAAAGGAAACTATGCACTAATTAATTGGCACTTACTAGAAGTAGGTTTCAACTCTTTCATTTACAGTTTTCTTTTTACGCTTCCTGTAAATTATATTATAATCAATTTAATTCCGCAAAAATATAAATTTCCCATAACAGCGGTTTTTTCAAGTTCTATGGCTATTTATTATGCTTTAAGTGAGGTATTTTTTAAATGATGACTAAACTAATACTTGCATCGCAAAACGCAGGCAAAGTGAGAGAATTACAAAATATTTTTGAAGACTTAAAATTTGAGTTGCTTTCATTAAACGATTTTAAAGATATTCCAGTTATAATTGAAGATGGAAACTCATTTGAAGAGAACGCAAAAATAAAAGCAGATAAAGTTTACAATTTTTTTAAAATTCATTCAGTTGGCGATGATTCAGGTTTATCCGTTGAACAACTTAACGGTGATCCCGGGATATACTCTGCAAGATTTGCAGGAGAAGATGCAACCGACGATGAAAATAACGCTAAGTTAATTGATGAGTTAAAAAAATATCCCGAACCTCATGTTGCAAAATATGTTTGCGCTGCAGCATATTACAATGGAGAAAATTTTATAATTTCCACTGGAGAAATAAAAGGTAAAATTATTTCAGAACCTCGAGGTCATCACGGTTTTGGATACGATCCTTATTTCATTCCTGATGGGTATACTGAAACAATGGCTGAAATTGATCCGGCTGTCAAAAATAGAATTAGCCATCGCGGAATAGCTTTTAATAAATTGAAGAATATTTTAATTGAAAAGGAGATAAAATGATTAAGAAGATAGTACTTTTATTAAGTATAGCTGGATTAATTTTTATTACATCATGTAGTAAGAGTGATAATATAGCTGGGAATGATGGTGGCGGGAATAATGCTACGGATACCACTAATTATTACCCAAATAAAAATGGGAATTATTATAAGTACAGTATCGAAAGTACTGACTCAAACGGTACAAAATCTACAGGTACCCGTTCTGCGACTTTCAATGGTACTAAAATGATTCTTGGAACGGAGTATCAAGTTCAAGTTGATTCAACAACATTAGCTAATGTTTCAACGACAAATGAATCATATTTTAGAGAATCACAGCCAAATGCAAGCGATCCTAATTACGGAGTTTATGTTTATCTAGATACTTCCGGAATCTCAGAATTTATACCGGATTCTCTTTCACAATATCTGCAAATTAGCAACGAGATGATTATTTATTCTTTTCCTTTAACTGCGGGAAAAACATGGCCTGTGTTTAGTGTAAAGCTTGATTTTGGTATTGCCGCAATTCAACTTGTATCTGTTAATGCAACTTATTTAGGAATTGAAAATGTTACATTAAATTTGGTAAGCGGATCAAAAACAATGAGTGCTGCTAAAATAAAATACGATCTAACCCTTACAATTCCTGATGCAAATAATATTTTTGGTACACCAAGTACTCAAGTATTTAGTGCCAATGCATGGCTGGTAAAAAATATTGGTCCTGTAAAATGGTCTGGTAATGCAACTTTATTAAATGCTGTTGTTAGTGGAGATATTCAACTTGCTGATACTACTGGAACTATATCACAAAGTTTAATTGGTTATAAAGTAAATTAGAGTTTTTTATATATTGAGGAACAAGGGGCTATCTCAAAATATTAGATTTGTCAGTCAGAGCTTGTAGAAGACTATGTTTTCAGAAACGATTCACATTTCCACAAGTCAATGTGACATTGAAATTAGTTCTGCAACACACTCTGCCGGTAGGCAAGCTTTGACTAGCTCAGCGTGACTATATAAATTAATTTTGAGATAACCCCTTTTTGAAATAACATTCATTTCTGTGCAATCACAACTTGAACAATTCCAAAAGATAAATTATGTATTTGAATAGATTGGAATCCTGAATTTTTAAGAAGTTCAGGCAAATTGATTTTCTCATCAAATTCTTCAACCGAATTTGGGAGGTAATTATAGGCTTCTTTATTGCCAGAGATTATCCCGCCGATAAACGGAAGAATCTTTTTAAAATAAAACTTGTACAGTCTTTTAAATATAAAATTCGAAGGCATTCTGAATTCAATGATTGTCGCTTTTCCATTTTTGGTTAAAACTTCATAGAAAGAATTAAAGCCTTGCTGAATGTCATAAAAATTTCTAACACCAAACGCCACAGTGATATTAGTTATGGATTCTTTTTTAAGTGGAATATTCTCGGCAACCATTTGTACACTTTTACCTTCAATCCAATCACATTTTATTTTGAATAGCTGTAACATGTTATACGAAAAATCTGCTCCGTAAATTTTTACTGCCCCGAGTTTTCTTGCTTCAATTGCAACATCACCGGTTCCGCAAGCGATATCAAGCAAAACAGATCCTGAATTGATTTTAGATAATTTTAAAGCTTTTTTACGCCAATATTTATCAATGCCGAAACTTAAAAGATGA
>CAZRMA010000520.1:0-3073 GCA_964600655.1 uncultured Ignavibacteriaceae bacterium | reverse complement strand
ATATCAACCGGAATATTTGAGAGCTTATCAATTAATGTTTTCATTGAAGGTGAAATTACAGCGTACTTTGCGATAACAGCTTTTGCTGCATTATAATCACCCTTTGCTTGGAGAGTTAAAAGATTATGTGCAAGCTGGGTTAATACATCATAAACTTTTTCGAAATTAACCCTAACCTTTTGTGTCTGTTCATTATATTCATATCCGCCATTTTCTAAAAGATAATTATAGATAATTGCGTTTCCTTTACCATGTGCTTCTGTAATTCCAAATCTAACTGAACGGAAAATACCGGCTAAAAATGTTGCATAGGTTTCATTCGCAAAAGATTTTGGAAATAAACCTTTGTCAATCATAAATACATTATTGTACATTCCAAGTACATCAGCTTTGCATTCTTCAATTGTTGAATAAGTTTCTTTTAATTCTTTTTTAACTTCAGTTTTTCTTCCGTTAACTGTTATAAAACCAGGGCCAACTCCGTGAGACATTTCATGCATTAAAGCGTGTGTAAAAAAAGCTTCTTTTTTAACAAAAGGCAATTGATCTTTATCCATAACAATTTCAGAAATCGGTGTCAATTGTTTAGCAAACTTCGCATCGCTGATATTTTTCAGCATAACTTTTTTAGATCCTTTTGCTTTCCTAACTCTTTCATCATTTGGAAGGTTAAAAGCTAAAGTTTGCACTGCTGCTTTTGTATCACCCGCGGAGTAAATTTCATTTACTACTACAATCGGTGATTCTGAACCTCTTTCCGTATTTTTATATTTATCATCAATTGGAAGATGGTTCTCAATATCTTTTAAGTAACTTCCAAATTTTTCAAGTTTTTTACTTTCAGTTTGATCTTTAATAGTAAGAAAACTTTCATATGATGCTTTGTAATTAAAAAGTGCATCCTCGTAAACCTCATAAGGCCCAATTACAACCTCGATATCGTTATTCTTTAAATCCATCCAGGCCATATCACTATCATAGTAATCATTTGTTTCAAATGCTTTGGCTCTTAAGTTCAAATAATTTTTTAAAGAAAGGTTTTCGGCATTATCAGCTGCTTCGCGAAGTAACTTTGCAGCTTTTGTTAATTGAGCTTTATACGCCTTCGTATACGGAATTGCAACCAATTTATTATTTTGTCTCCTAATAATTGTAAATTCGGAAGTGAAATCTTTTTCCTCTTTCGGATTATTTATAATCCAGTCATTAAACTCTTCCTTAGTCATATTTTCAGGATAAAAATTAGCGCCCAATGGTTTTGGTTGATCTCCAATGAATGGCTTGTCGTGGTCAAGTCTGTCAAAAGGTCCAAACATAATATCAAAATATTGAAGTTTTAATTTATCTTCTTCATCATTTGAAGCTTGCAGTTTAGCTTTTATTTCTTCATTCTTGGAATAAACTTGCTGAAGGAAAATTGAGTCCATTAATTGTGATGCCTTAAAAAGTTTTTCAACAACAATTTTTTGTTTAGTGCTCAATTGCGATGGATCATATTTTAATTCAACCGGAACAAATTGTGCAATTTTTTCTTTTAACATTTGGTCTTCCTTATTTTCTTTTTCCTCTTTTGGTGATTCGCAGCTTACGAAAAATATTAGTGATGAAATAAATAAAATGGTTAAAAATTTCATTTAATTTGTCCTCTTATAATGTTTTAGAGAATTAATTTCTTTCAACAAAGTTAACTAAAATATTGCTTTTTGAACATAATACTTCTTATTCTCTTTAATCTTTAATTTTAATCCCATAAATTTACTTCGATTTAATAATGAATTAAATCAAATAATTTATCATGAAAGAAGCAGGTTAAAAATTGAACATTAAAATCCCTTATAAAATGAAACTCTTATATTATTCCTTTGGCTTTATAACCGCGGTTGTTGTTTTCTTATTATTCGGTTTAACACTTGACAAAAACAGCGATCTGCCAGGCTCTCCTCAAGAATACAAAATTGTTTCTCCAAAATTTTCTAATCATCTCAATTTTGCCGGGGAAGAAGTTCCATTACAAAACTTTGAAGTTAGGGAAAGAGTTGACCGCGAAATCTTGGTAAATACTTACTGGCATTCTGCAACATTGTTAGCACTTAAACGTGCTAATAGATGGTTCCCGGTTATTGAACCAATATTAAAAGAAAATAATGTTCCGGATGACTTTAAATATTTGTGTATTGTGGAAAGTCTTTTGGATAACGTAGTCTCACCTGCAGGAGCTACAGGCTTTTGGCAATTTGTGGAAGGAACAGGAAAAAAGTATGGACTTGAAATAGACGATCAAATTGATGAAAGATATAGCGTTGAGAAATCAACTGAAGCCGCATGTAAATATTTTAATGAAGCATATCAAAATTTTGGAAACTGGACTGATGCAGCAGCCGCTTATAATTTTGGCATAAATGGAATGACAACACAAATTGAAAAACAAAAAGCAAAAAATTATTATAACCTTGTTTTAGGCGAAGAAACTTCAAGGTATATTCCAAGAGTAGTTGCATTCAAAGAGATATTTAAAGATCCGGAGAGCTTTGGATTTTATCTTAATGATGATGATCTGTATCAGCCATTGAAGTACAGTGAGGTTATGATAAATACTGCGGTACCTAATTGGGCAGATTTCGCAATTGCGAATGGGATTAATTATAAAACCTTGAAATATTTTAATCCCTGGCTGCGCGATAGTTATTTGACTAATAAAAAATTAAAAAGCTTTGCTATTAAAATTCCAACTAAAGGAAGCATTGAAATAATTGCAGAATAATATATTTAAAAAAATCCCAATAGAAATATTTCGGCTTTTAATTTTTGTAGCGGGGTCAGTCCGCCGCGGCGATCCGCCCCAGGTGGAGAATTTACAACCTATCCGGTTTTGGTTCAATCATCAGTAGTTTTTCCAGTTCACTTTTTAATTTTTCTTTTGCTGTTTCCGATTGTTTGAATATAGATTCATGCTTGGAAAAATCGAAAACACGTACATCGTAAATTTCCGGCCTGATATAAATATGAGGCTTTATAAATTTCATCTTTTGTTGATTTATAGAGTTCTGCATTATTTGATAGGTTGTAAAAACTG
>CAZRMA010000519.1:0-3074 GCA_964600655.1 uncultured Ignavibacteriaceae bacterium | reverse complement strand
TTCGTTGCCCTTTGTCCAGTATGATGGCAAGTCCTGTTCGAAACTGCCTATCTCATTTATTCCGTTTTGTGCCATAACAGGCAACTGAAACAGCAGGATTAATATTGCAATTACTCCCGCCCGCCAATTTTTTAGTAACGGTGAATGAATCATAGAGCCTCCCTTATATTATTTGTTGTTTAATTAGTTGAGAACCATGTTTGTGAGAAAATATATTATTAATATTATTGAGAGATACCTGTTGAGAAATTAAGTCCTTAACATTGATCCTCTTGTTAACTAATAAATCTACTGCCGGTTTAAAGGTATAGGGATTTAGAAATGAATTTGAAATGCTGATTTCATTCTGAAATAAATATTGCAGATTCATTTCAATGTTATGATCAAACGGAGCCATACCAAAAATGACTAGATGGGTGCCTTTGCTGCTTAATTTGACTGATAATTCAACAGATAATTTATTACCAACGCATTCTATAATAATACTTGGTGAACCACCAAATATATTTTTAACATTTTCGACTAGGTTTTCATCATCCGGACTTAAAACAAAATCTGCGCCTAATTCTAATCCGATAATTTGCTTTGATGTAACAGGTTCTATCAAAATAATTTTAGCCGCCCCTGCAATTCTTGCAAGTTGCACCATGATTAAACCAATGGTACCACCGCCTACAACTATGACAGAATCTCCAAGGCTTATTTTTGCCTTCGCAATACCCTGTAAGCAGCATGAAACCGGTTCTGCAAAAGCAGCTATTGATAAATCAAAATCAGCTGGAAGATTATACAACTGTAAAGCCGGGACAATAGAATATTCAGCAAAACCACCATTCAAGGTAACACCCAGGGCTTTATGGTTTTCACAGAGATTAATCTTTCCCTTTCTGCAATAATCACAAAAGCCACAGGAAATATTTGGATCAATAACTACTTTGTCTCCGACCCTAAACTTTGGTTCAAATCCATTTGAATCGGCAACTGTTCCTGAAAATTCATGGCCCAAAATAACCGGGATGGATGATGGCGCTTTACCCTCATATATACGATGATCCGTTCCGCATATGCCACAACATTCTACTTTAATCAGTAACTCGTTATCCTTTAGAGATTGCAAGGCAAAATCTTCCACTTCAATCTCATTTACAGATTTAAGTAATGCTGCAATCATTTAAATATTTCTTTTTATTAGATTTATTTGTGGCTTCATTCCGAATCTTTTTAGATAAAAGTAGGAATTTTATTTTAGTTGATTTAACGCTCCAACAAACAGAATTTTAAGAACTTTGTATATCTTGCTATATTACTAAGTTAGAATATAAAATATTCCAATTTTCTTAAATCATCCTAAAGTATGAAAAATGGACTAGATCCTTTGGACTAGATTTTGCCATTATGTTTAGCAAGAAAATAATCCTAATTTATCCATTGTTTAAAATATTACTTAAACGATAATCGCTGATTTTCATTTTTCCCATTCAAAATCATTGTTGACTTTCGAATAATTAATTCAACAGGAACTAATATTTTTTTAGGAATAAGTTTTTTTTGTTTAAGAGTCTGAACCATTATTCTTAATGCCTCTGCCCCCATCTCTATTTTAGGCACTCTAATCGTGGTCAAAGGTGGGTCTATCATCAGGTCGGCTTCTACATCATCAAATCCAATTATAGATACATCTTCGGGAATTTTGTACCCCGCATCTTTGAGGAACTGCATAGCTCCTATTGCCATAGCATCATTGCAGGCAAAAATCCCTGTTATATTTTTCCTATTTTTAAAAAGCTTTTTAGCTGAATTATAACCGTTTTGTCTATCGGGGTAAGGTGAATCTGTTATAATTAAATCCCGGTCAATTATAATCCCGGATTGTTCAAGAGCTGTTTTATATCCACTTAGTCTATCCTTGATACTCGGATGGCTAATATCACCGGCTAAGAATCCAACTTTCATATGGCCAAGGTTTATTAAATATTCTGTTGCTTTAATGCCCCCCTGAATATTATCTATCAATACAAGTGGGTAATCATTAACAGCCGGTACAAAATCAACGAAGACAAGAGGCAGGTTAGAATCGATAATTTTTTTTAGTAGGCTATTCGGAATTTTACCGGCCACGATAATACCGTCTACGTTTTTTTCCAATATAAACCGGGGAAGCGGATCAGTTTCACGGTATTCAGATTTTGCCGTAGTAAGTAGTATGTAATATTCACCTTCGCGTGCTTCAAATTCTGAACCCAAAAATATTCTGGTATAAAAAGGTTCGGTTTTTAGGAAGTGATCATCTGTAAGTATAAATCCAATGTTACCTGTTTTTTGGGAAGCTAAATCTCTGGCGGATTTGGTAGGAAAGTATTTCAAATTTTTAATGGATCGTAAAACTTTTTTCTTTGTTTCTTTCGAAATTCTTTCGTTGTTATGAATAACAAGCGAAACGGTCGCAATAGAAACACCTGCATCCTTAGCTACGTCTTTTATAGTAGATCTCATAATTAAAATAGTTAAGCGTTTAACTAATTTAAAATAGTTTTTATCTTGAACGATGTCAAGAATTTTTTTTGATAAAATTACTATTGACATTAATTGTTGAAAATCTCAATTATAATCTTATTTTGTTATAATTGTTAAATTTAGCAGCTTATTCGTCAGATTTTCATTAGGTGTTTTGAGTAAAAATATTCTAGACAAGATAGTTAAACGCTTAAACAAACTTTGTCTTACAATGGAAATTTATATTATTTTTAAATTGTAGTTTCATTTTTTAGGTTAGTGTAATCTGAAAGAATTTTTCTCTTTATGATGATTAAAGATAAATATTGAAATATAATCTTATTAAATTGAATTGGTCACTATTTGGTCATCAACCTTCAGAATACTACGAAAACTGAGCAAAATTAAGGGTAGCAACGACTCCCGCCCTCTCCGCACATTAAAAAAAAAGCCCGAAATTTAACTATTTTGGGCTTTTTTATGCCAAAATTTGATGCGGAGAATAAAGGGCTCTCCGCACGTATTGATGTGATCAGTTTTAATACGTTTATTGCATTTTAATACTGTGTAATTGGAAATTC
>CAZRMA010000518.1:0-3075 GCA_964600655.1 uncultured Ignavibacteriaceae bacterium | reverse complement strand
TGTGATTCATTAAAACAAACGGAAGAATATAAACCGATTGAGTTAGGGATAAAGATAGAGTTGAAGCCAACCGATGAAATGAAAGCAAAGATTGAAAGATACATGATTGAGTTGATGAAACCTGGTAAATCCGGAACTCCACTTATAGAACCACAGGATGCATTATTTGTAAATAGGATGCTCGATATTGGAAATCTTAAATTTGCTGAATTTTATTTGTCCGCTAAATCCGCTAAAAATGCTAAACAGGAACAGGCATTACAGCAACAGAACATGGAAATGAACGGGAAAATTGCCCAAGACACAGAAGATAAAAAACTTGAAGTCGCCAAGCAACTTGAACAAACAAAGGCAGATATTGACGTAGAAAGACAAAAACAATTGGATGAAATAGATGCAGCAAAAGGGAAAAGAGAACATGAATGGAAGATGGCTGAAATAGCAGAGCAGAATAGGACTAAAATGACAGAAAATGTACCTGTATAATAAAAAAATTGCTTTTGAATTTAAAATTGTATATTTTTGTTTAACTAATCTTTAAATAATATGCCGGAACCAGAAGAATTAAGTCAAGTTTATACCGCAGATCAAATTGATGATAATGGAGATCCCATTATAATAGAAAAAGCTGAAAAAACAGATGAAGTAGTTGATGTAGGGAAAGAAGTTGATTTAAACAAAGACGATAAAGACTTAGGAAAAGAGGACGAATTAAAAGCAGACAAACCCCTTGAATTTTCAAATGATAATCTTGACCCTGAAATTAAGGATGAAGAAAAATCAGATGAAGGTAAAAGCGACGAAGGGAAAGATGTTGACAAATATGGCATTAATGAATTATTCGGAGAGGGAGTTTTCAATTCTGTTGATGAAATAAAAAACGCAAACATTCCTTCCGTATTAAAGGAACACAAAGAGTTAAAGGCAGAAGTTCAGAAGTACAATCAAATAATCGATCAATATAAAGAGAAGATAAAACAATTGGCCAGCCCATTTGCAAGCGATAATCTGAAAAAGATTAACAGCTTTGTTAAAAGTACCGGGATTGACGATCCTTACATTGCCGGGAGAATGCTCAGTGTTGATATAAAAGAATTGGGAGATAAAGAAGCAATCATCCTTAATGAGCTTTTAAAGGACCCGGACCTGGTTGCAAATCGTTCTTTACTGGAGAAGAAAATTGATAGGACTTATAAGCTTGGAGATTACAGGCCATTTAAAGAAGATAGCAACGAAGAAGGTGAAGCAATCAAAAAGTTCTATGACGATGAAGATGCGTTAGGAGACATGAAGATTGATGCTATAAAAGCAAAAAAAGAACTTTCCGCTATAAAAGCAAAAATAAAGGATGAGGATGTTAACATTGAAGAATTGATGAAAATCAATGATGTTAATACCGAAGAAATCCAAAAAACATTACAACCAATCATTCCAGAAATATTAAAAAGAATTGAATCCGTTCCTCTTTTGGGAGGAAAGGGAATATATAAAATTGATAAGACATGGCTCGATAACCAGGTTGAATCATTGTTAAACGATGCAGTATCTAACAATCTCAAATTCGACACTACTGATAATGCAAAACAATCAGCAGAGAGAATCTATAACACGGTGGTAGACCGGTTTTATAGAGAAAACAGAAAAAACATCGAAACAGCAATTTTCAACCTTGGAAGAAAGTCTGGAATTTCCGAAATCAAAAAAATAGCATCTAATCCCTCCGGCGGTACGCCGAGAGATACGAAGCACATCAAAAGTGATCAGGAAAATAACGGTGTAAAAACCGCAGATCAGGCCTATCAAGAGGCTATGCAATAAAAGAAAACTTAAAAGACTAAGGCGTTATAATTATTTTTTGTTTAACTTAAAAAAATACTATAATGCCAGAAGCAGTAAGCGCACAATATGGATTGGATTTAACCTCCGGGTTTAATATTCACAGTCCTGAAAAAATGGCAAGACTATTTGCCAGACACGGACATCAGGGAAAACTGTTTTTCATGAAACTTTTTGCCCTTGGTTGGGAATCTCCAGTTGCACAGGATTCCTACTCTCACTTTGAAGATTACTGGATTCACGATTCTTTCAAAGTAAAAGCTAATGTTTCCGACCCTGGAGTTGGAGAAACCGCATTAGTAACCCTTCACGCAGACAGTTTGGATGATAATAACAAATACTATCCGCAGCAATGGGATAATGTTTTGTTACCTACTGAAGTTGTAGCTACGATTATTGCAATTGATGATACAACCGATCCCACTGCCCCTGTATTGTCTCTAAGGCCGAATTTAGCCACAGATACCATTGGTGCATTAGCAGTAGGTGATGAACTTGCAATCCACTCAAACAACTTTTCTGAAGGTGGTGATATGCCAGCAGGTAGAGCAACCGGAGCTATTGAGTATACCAATTATACTCAAATATTCAAACAGGCAGTTCAAGCTACTGGATCTGAATTAACCAGGAGAGAATATGTAACTGATTGGGTAACCGTTCAAAATCCAGGTGGAGCAAGTAAGCCTCCATTGCTTTGGAGTAAAGCATTGCTTGATGTTGATTACAGGATGGCATTGTCTATTTCAGGAGCACTTCTTTTTAACAAACGAAGAACTAATACTGGATTTACGGACTCAGCCACAAATTATTCTCCAAACTCAACTATTGGTTTAATTCCTGAAATTAGATCCAAAGGAACAGTTTATCCTAAAGCTATGTCAGCTTTTACCATAGCAACAGACTTTCATGCAATAAATAAACTCATCATAAAGAACTATGCATCGAATGATGTATTCTTTGGATGTGGTATTGATCGTAGAAGTTCATTGAATGAACTGTTGAAAGCCTATATTGCAAATACAATGGTGGATTATACCAAAGAAGTAGCCCCACGGTTCTATCCAAAATCAGGACCGGAAGTAAACATGGGAATTGAAATGGGATTCACTTACTTCAAGTATAATGAAGTAATGTACCATTTGAATACCATGGAAGAATTTCATCATCCGAAAGTTGCCGGAATAACAGGATATCCTTACGAAGATATGGCGGTTATTTTACCAATGAACAAAATTAAAG
>CAZRMA010000517.1:0-3107 GCA_964600655.1 uncultured Ignavibacteriaceae bacterium | reverse complement strand
AAAGAATGATGGGGCGTGCTGATACTCCGGTTAGAAAAGTTCTTAATTATGCTTCAGAACATTTTACAAATCATCTTCCAATTTTATATGTACTAACTGTAGTTGGAAAAGGTGAAAACGGAAAAATGGTTCCTAAAGGATTATACATCGGAGATGATTTTGAAACATTTAACAAAGCATCAGACTTATCTTTAAAAGTAAATTTTAAAATGCTCGACAAGCCGCTTAAAAAAGTTGTGGTTTATCTCGAACCTCAAGAATTTAAGAGTACCTGGCTTGGAAATAAAGCTGTATATAGAACCCGCATGGCTATCGATGATAAAGGAGAATTAATAATCTTAGCTCCAGGATTAAAAGAATTTGGCGAAGATAAAACTATCGATAAATTAATTAGAAAGTATGGTTATCAAACTACTCCTGAAATATTAAATTTTGTAGATGAAAATGAAGACCTTCGGAAAAACCTAAGTGCTGCTGCTCATTTAATTCACGGCTCATCTGAAAATAGATTTTCAATAACTTATTGTCCCGGTCATCTAACCAAAGAAGAAATTGAAAGTGTAAATTTTAAATATGCTGATTTGAAAGAGATGACCAAGAAATATAATCCAGAAAAATTAGTCGATGGGATTAACATCATGCCTGATGGAGAAGAGATTTTTTATATTTCAAATCCTGCTTTAGGGCTTTGGGCATATAAAGAAAAATTTAAAGATTGATTTTTCAATGAGTAGTCAAATAAAAATTGTAGCTGATAATAAAATACCTTTTTTAAAAGGTGTTTTCGAAAATGTTGCCGAAATTGAATATTTAAATCCGGCAGACATTAACCATGGTGTAGTAAAAGATGCAGATGCTTTAATAATCAGAACTCGAACTATATGCAATGCTGAGCTACTTGAAAATACAAATGTAAAGTTTATCGCTACAGCTACTATCGGGTATGATCATATCGATCTGGAATATTGTAAACAGAAAAATATTAAATGGATAAATGCGCCGGGCTGTAACTCCTTTTCAGTGAAACAATATATTGCTTCAGCTTTGCTAACTATTGTAAGTAAGAAGAATATTCATCTATCTGAAAAAACTATCGGCATTGTAGGTGTCGGAAATGTTGGAAGTAAAGTTGCAAGTGTTGCAGAAATTTTCGGAATGAAAGTTTTATTAAATGATCCGCCTCGTGAAAGAAGTGAAGGTAAAAATAATTTTGCAAGCATTGAACAAATTATATCAGAAAGTGATTTTATAACTTTTCATGTTCCTTTAATAAAAGAAGGAGTTGATAAAACATATCACATGGCAGATGAATCATTTTTTGATAAGCTCAAAAAGAATATTATATTATTTAATACTTCAAGAGGATCTGTTGTTGATAATACTGCTTTAAAGAATGCAATTTATGCTGGAAAAATTGAAGCTGCTTTGCTTGATGTTTGGGAAAAAGAACCAAACATTGATTTGGAATTATTAAACAAAGTTGACATTGCTACTCCTCATATCGCCGGATATTCGGCAGATGGAAAAGCAAATGGAACTTCTGTTAGTGTTAGAGGTGTTTCGGAATTTTTCAATTTAGGTATTGATAAAAATTGGTATCCAAAAGAAATACCTTCACCGAAAAATTCAAATGAAATATTAATTGATTGTAAAGATAAAACTGAGCAGCAAATTTTTAGTGAGGCTGTTTTATCCACTTACGATATTTTAAATGATGATAAAACACTTAGAGATTCGGTTCAAACATTTGAAAAGCAAAGAGGTAACTATCCAATTAGAAGGGAGTTCCCTTATTATTCGTTGGAATTAAGAAACTGTAATCAAGAAATAGAAAAAAAATTATCCGATCTTGATTTCAAAACAAAAACATAATCAAAAAATAAAAACTTAAGGGTGAATAAAATGACAAAACTTGCCGATATCGGACTTGTAGGATTAGCCGTCATGGGCGAAAATCTGGTACTTAATATGGAAAGCCATGGGTTTACAGTTGCCGTTTATAACAGGACAGTTGAAAAGGTGAATAAATTTGTTACCGGAAGAGGTAAAGATAAAAAAATAATTGGCACTGCTTCAATTGAAGAACTTGTTAAAAGTATAAAATCCCCGAGAAAAATTATGCTGATGGTAAAGGCTGGAAAGCCTGTCGATGACTTTATTGAATTATTAATTCCACATCTTGATAAGGGTGATATTATTATCGACGGTGGCAATTCACATTTCCCGGATTCAATTAGAAGAACAAAATATCTCGAAGAAAAAGGATTGAGGTTTATCGGAACCGGAGTTTCCGGCGGGGAAGAAGGTGCTTTGAAAGGCCCATCAATTATGCCCGGTGGTTCACCTGATGCCTGGCCTCATGTTAAACCAATTTTTCAATCTATCGCCGCTAAAGTTGAAGACGGAACACCTTGCTGCGATTGGGTAGGAGAAAACGGTGCCGGACATTTTGTTAAAATGGTGCATAACGGAATTGAATACGGTGACATGCAGTTAATCTGCGAAGCTTACCAAATAATGAAAGACTTATTAGGAATGAACTATGAAGAAATGCATCAAGCATTTAAGGAATGGAATGAAGGTGAATTAAATAGTTACTTGATTGAAATTACCAGAGACATTCTTGCTTATAAAGATGAAGATGGCCAGCCGCTTGTGGAAAAAATTCTTGATACTGCTGGACAAAAAGGTACCGGTAAATGGACGGTTATTTCTTCACTTGATGAAGGCGCTCCTTTAACATTAATTGGTGAAGCGGTTTACGGAAGAACTTTATCTTCATTAAAAGATGATAGAGTTGAAGCTTCAAAAGTTTTATCAGGGCCGAAACCAAAGTTTGAAGGCGATAAAAAACAATTTGTTGAAGATTTAAAGAAAGCTTTGTATGCTTCCAAAATAGTTTCTTATGCTCAAGGCTACACATTGATGAGAAATGCCGCAAAGGAATATAGTTGGAATTTGAATTACGGCGGTATTGCTTTAATGTGGAGGGGCGGATGTATCATTCGTTCAATTTTTCTTGGAAAGATTAAAGAGGCATTTGATAAAAATCCTAATCTTACAAATTTATTACTTGATCCATTCTTCACAGAAAAAATTGAATCGTC
>CAZRMA010000516.1:0-3113 GCA_964600655.1 uncultured Ignavibacteriaceae bacterium | reverse complement strand
TAAACAATAATACATCAAATAATTTATAAGGTTTATTAACATATCATCAACTCTAAAATTAAAACCAAAATCAAAAGTTTGTCCTAATCTTGCAGTTAACGGCAGCGGATCTTTTTGTGCCGGGTCTATAAATGAAACTTCATTTCCAATATTTGATCGGGAGTAACCTATATTATAATTAAATACCGGGTAAAGGTCATCTCCAGAAGGAAATTTGAAAGAATAATTTCCGGCAATTAAATTCAAAACTGGAACAGTTAGTAAAACTCCATAGTCAAATGCATTGGCTTTTGTTGTGAATCCTTGAAGTTGATTATCGATTGTATATTCACTTACTTTCGATGTAATGGTTTTATAAGTAAACCCTAAAGATAGAGTTACATAATAATTAATGGAGGCACCAAAACCATATGCATTAAAAGAATCATAGTCTAAACTATTGTAATCAAATTTACTGTGAATAAATCCGGCGCCTACAGCAATATTTAATCCATTTAAATGATTCTTTAAATTATATCCTAAATTTAATCCAAAGTTGTTGTACTTTAGGAAATTGAAATTAAGCCAATTAGCACTACCCGGATATGATTGGATGGAAAGATTATTCTTCTGTCCAAATTGTCCTAAGTTGGCAGGGTTGTAATAGAAGCTTAATGGGTCATCACTTGGAAATGATACACCAGTCAATCCTAGACCATTTGATTCTGGAGATGGAGAGAATGATAAAAATGGCAATGCACTTTCTCCTTGTGCAAAAGATTCAAAAGAAAAAATAAGAAGAATTGAAAAACTAATACCGATTATTGCACTTTTCATTTTTAGGTTCCCTTTATATTAAATCGAATAATTCTAATAATTAAATAAGAAAAGTAGAATTATAAACCATAATATTTTCCCCCAAAGTTGAATCAATCTAATTATAAATATTAAAGTAGATTTATAATTTGTTAATCGCAATACCTTTTTAAATCCAGATTTTTATCAATTCATTTCAGTTCTATTTAAGATTTTTCTTTAATTTCTATCAAGAATAATTTATCTTCAACATAAACCTCAAAAAAATTATTGATGGCAATCCAGTTAAAAGAAATATCAAAATCTTATAAGTCAGCTCAAGCTTTAAATAAAATCAGTTTGCAGATTGAAGATGCAAAGACTACCGTTTTAATTGGCCAAAGCGGCTGTGGAAAGTCAACTTTAATTAGAATCATAACCGGCTTAATTAAAAGTGATAGTGGAGAAGTTTTAATTGATGATGAAAAACTTGCTGAAGTAAATTTAATTTCAATTCGAAGAAAAATGGGATATGTAATTCAGGATGGGGGATTGTTCCCACATTTAACAGCAAAAGGAAATGTTACTCTACTTGCAAAGCATATTGGCTGGGAAGATCAAAAAATTAATAATAGAGTGGACGAGCTTTTAACTTTAACAAAATTCCCATCTTCAGGATTAGACAGATTTCCGGCAGAGCTTTCCGGCGGGCAGCAGCAGCGTGTAAGCTTAATGAGGGCGCTTATGTTGGATCCTAAAATTCTA
Source organism: uncultured Ignavibacteriaceae bacterium (assembly GCA_964600655.1). GTDB lineage: Bacteria > Bacteroidota > Ignavibacteria > Ignavibacteriales > Ignavibacteriaceae > CAVSWT01. The sequence goes on along the minus strand of CAZRMA010000516.1, from coordinate 1,574 downwards.
TTGCTTGATGAGCCGCTTGGCGCATTAGATCCTTTAATTAGATTCAATCTTCAAAATGACTTAAAAGAAATTTTTGAAAAGCTTCACAAAACAGTTTTAATGGTTACACATGACATCAACGAAGCAGGATTCTTTGGAGAAAAAATTGTTTTAATGAAACAAGGAGAAATTGTACAGGAAGGAAGTATTGAAGAATTAGTTAAAAATCCTTCAATAAAATTTGTAACTGAGTTTATCAATGCCCAACGGCCTTTAGATATTTTATTAAACAATAAATAAAATGAACAAATACTTAATTACATTTTTAACTTTTGTATTAATTTCTATTCAAGCAGTTGGACAGGCAAATAAAAAGTTAATAAAAGTTGGTTCTAAAAAATTTACTGAAAATGTAATTCTAGGCGAAATGATAACTCAATTGATTGAACAAAAAAATATTAAAGCAGAACACTTAAAAGAGATTGGTGGAACGCGAGTATTATGGAATGCTTTGTTAAAAGGTGACATAGATATTTATACTGAATACACCGGAACTATTGAAGAGGAAATTTTATCAGGCAAAAAAATAAAAGATGACAGTCATTTAAAAGCTTATTTAGATTCCATTGGGGTTGAGATGAGTGAGCCTCTTGGTTTTAATGATACTTACGCAATCGGCATGAAAAAGGAAAAAGCTGAGAAACTTGATATTGAAAAAGTATCTGATTTAAAAAAATATCCTGACTTAAAATTTGGATTTAGTAATGAATTTATGGATAGAAAAGACGGCTGGCCGGGATTACAAAAAAGATATAACTTCCCGCAGAAAAATGTTACCGGGATTGACCACGACCTTGCTTATAGGGGATTAGAAAATGGTTCGATTGATGTTATTGAATTTTATTCTACTGATGCTGAAATAAAATATTACAATCTTAAACCTTTAAAAGATGATTTAAATTTTTTTCATGAATATTATGCAGTTATACTTTATAGAAAGGAATTGTTAAAAAATAATAAGCAGGCGGTAGATGCTTTTCTTCAATTAGAAGGAAGCATTCCCGAATCAACCATGGTTAGACTTAATGGGGAAGTTAAGATAAAAGGAAAGTCCGAAGGAGAAGCTGCTTCAAATTTTATTAAAGAAAAATTTAATTATAAAACTAAATTTGTTGAAGATACATTTTGGAGCAGGCTACTATTTAATACCAAAGAACATTTATTTTTGGTTCTAATTTCATTAAGCGCTGCTATTTTATTTTCAATACCTCTTGGAATTTTTGCATATAAAAATAAAACTGTAAGCAATATTGTTTTGGGAACAGTGGGGGTAATTCAAACGATACCATCACTTGCACTTTTGGTTTTTATGATTCCTTTGTTGGGAATTGGTTCCTGGCCGGCAATAGTGGCTTTGTTTTTATATAGTTTGCTTCCGATAGTGCGGAACACATATTCCGGATTAGAAAATATTCCTATTCAAATAAAAGAATCCGCAGAAGTATTGGGTATTTCTTCCCTCACTAAATTAAGGCTTGTTGAATTGCCTCTTGCCTCACGTTCAATCTTAGCAGGAATAAAAACCTCTGCGGTTA
>CAZRMA010000515.1:0-3133 GCA_964600655.1 uncultured Ignavibacteriaceae bacterium | reverse complement strand
TTCCAATCCATTAAATCTTCAAATACTTTACCGTCATTATTTTTATCAATGGCTTTAACATCAATCGGTTCTTTTCTGATTAACGGAGATGAATCATGTTCTTCTTCTTTCTCGTTATTTTTCTCATCTTGCTTCTTCATATCCATATTTTGCATATTGTCATTTTGAGAGCTGTCTGTTTGTTCGGAAGTCTGCATCTGGCCAACTGCTGCTCGAAGGTTACTTTCAGAATCAATTAAGAATTGAGCTGAAGTAACAATTGTAGTTCCTTCAGTTAATCCGGATAAAACTTGATAATAACCATCTGAATAATTGCCTAGATTTACAACCTGAGGTTTAAATCGTCCGTTGCCAAGTGCAATAACTATTAAATCTTTCGTGCCGCTTCTGATAACCGCATTTTCAGGAACTACCGGGTAATCACCCAAATTTTTTCCTTCAATTTCTACATTTGCAAACATCTCAGGTTTTAAATTTCCAATAGAATTATCAATATCAATCCGGACTTTTGCAGTTCTTGATTTTGCATCTATAGTTGGATAGATAAACGATATTTTCCCTTCAAAAGTTTTACCAGGCAAATAATTAAACTTAATCTTTGCTTTGGAGCCCAAACTAATTTTATTCAATTCATATTCATAGATATCCGCTTTCAACCAAAGGTTCGAAAGATCAGATATATGAAGCAGCGGCATCCCGGACATAATTTTTTGGCCTTCAACTACATTCTTTTCGATTACTGTCCCGCTCTTTTGTGCGTAAAGTGTTATGTAAGTTTTTACATCTTTCGATTCTTTTAGGCGTTCAATTTCTTCGTCAGGAATTTCCAGAAGCTGCAATTTTCTAACTGCATTATTTAAAAGCTCATCCCCGCTTTTTGTAACTTCATTAAGCGAAGAATTCTTTACCGAAGCCTGGTATGAAAGAGCTGTTAATAGCTCCTGCTCTGCAGCTACAAGTTCAGGCGAATATACATCCATAAGCTTTTCACCTTTACTCACCACCTGGCCGGTATAATTCACATAAAGTTTTTCTATCCAGCCGTTTACTCTTGTTGTAACAATATATTCTTTTTGTTCATCAGTAGTCAAAATACCGTTGGTTATAACCTGGCTTGAAAGATTTCTCTTTTTAACTACTACTGTTTTTATATTCATATTTTGTTCAACTGCAGGATCAATTTTAACAATGCCTTCACTACCACCTGCGTCATCATAAACCGGTACAAGGTCCATTCCCATTTTGGATTTTCCGGGATGATCGTAAATTTCATTCGGATCCATGGGGGCGCGCCAGTAGAGAATTTTCTTTTCTGATTTGCTGCTGGAGTTTTTTATCGGTACGAGTTTCATTCCGCAAATGGGACAGTTTCCCGGTTCATCTCTGATTATCTGGGGATGCATGCCGCATGTATATAGCTGTTTTTCTCCAATATCAGTTTTATTTGCGGTTGGTTTAATTATAAAAAACAAGCTGACTGCAATTGCAGTTAAAGCAAGCACAATTATAATTATATTTTTCTTTTTCAATTTTCTACTCCTGTTAAAATTTTATCTGCTTAACTTTTTAGTTCCGGTTAGGAATTTCACTTCAGCTATTTCTTTTAAGTAATCTGTTTTTAAACGGTACAAATTCGTTTCTGCCTGGTAAAGCTTATTTTGTGAATCAATCACATTTATAAAATCAACCTGTCCAACTTGATAGCTTGACAGCGTTGATGCGAAAGTCTGCTGCGCCTGTGGCAGCTGTGCGTCTTCAATCAAATTAATTCTTTTCTGAAGTGAATTTAGTTTTGAAATTGATGTTCCAAAATTACTATTGAGCATCTGCAAAGAGAAGTTATATTGTTCATCATACATATTCTGCATCGCTTCAGTCTCTTCAACTTTTGATGATACCTTTCCGCCGTAATTAAGAGGGAGAGAAACTCCAACCATGAATGTTAGAAAATCGTCAAGCGGTGTATTCGTCTTTGCTATTTTATCCCGCTGTGAATACTGGACAGAAAAATTGAAGTTTGGCAGGTAATCATATTTTGCCAGGTTTTCCTGAAGTTCAGATTTTTGCTTTGCCATGTCAATTCCTGTTAGGAAAGGCCTGTTATGAACAGCTAATGAATCAAGCTGCTGCTGTGATAAATTATAATAATTGAATGCCGGCAAGCTGTCTGTAATTATAGGAACATCTTGAGATCTCAATACCTGTGCATTTAACATGGCAATAATTGAGTTCTCTTTGCTTTTTAGTTCTTCTATTTTATCATTTAAATTGGTTATCTCTAATTCAACTTTTAAAACATTTTGCTGGCTTGCTTTTGAAACCGAATAGTTTGCACTAACTACTTTTTTTATTTCGCTAAGCAGTTTCAGATTTTCGTTTGCCACATCAATTGCTTTCCGAACAAAAATTAATTCATAATAATTCTGAGATACATTTTTAACGATTTCATTTCTTGCGTCTTTATATTCCTCGGAAACAATATCCGCATTTTTACTAGCAACATCGGCAACTGCACTTAGTTTTCCCGGGAATGGAACAGCTTGACTAAGCCCCACAATCTTTCCTGTCATTGGTTCTTGAGTGAATGAAAATGAATTAGTAGGAAGATTTGCCAATCCTAAAGTCAGCATGGGGTCAGGCAAATTCGAATTTACATTTGACTGGCTTTCCGCAGCATTTTGTTTTGCTGTAAGCATTTTTAATTTAGGGCTTAACCGTATTGCTTGATTTATTAAAGAATCAAGCTGGTTTTGTTGGGCATTCAAACTGAATGAAAAGCCCAATAGAATAATTAGAACTATAATCTTTCTATGCATGATTAAATATCCTCAATCATATCTTTGTTATTTAAAGAAATAATGAAACGCTGCAATAAGATTTTTCATGGACAGAAAAATCCTAAAGCACCAAAAAGATATTGAGGATCAAATCAATAGGATAGAATTGTTGAGATAGAGGTGATTGTCTATTAATTGCGGAGGAGAAGTCCCGGTAAATAAATCATAATTAACTTCTCTTTGATTGGTTTGTTCTGTTAAGTTTAAGACTAAATGTGCAATGAAATTTTGAACTTGGAAATCTTTTTGAGAATTGATTTGTAAAAATTTATCGCCAATAGCTTCGTATTTAAATT
>CAZRMA010000514.1:0-3140 GCA_964600655.1 uncultured Ignavibacteriaceae bacterium | reverse complement strand
TAGTATTTTTTTTGATTTGATGAAAGTCTATTTTGAAAACCCTAAGTGTGAGAATTAAGTAGTATTCTGATAATATTTTTGATTTGAAGTTTGTATTAAAACTAATTTTTTATGTTTTTGTTACAAAGTGCATGTATTTATGGTTAGCGTGACACAACGTTTTATAATTAGTCACGTATAGAGACGACATATTGATAGAAATATGCAATCAACATTAGCCCAATTCGTAGAGAAGGAAATTTTTCTACCACAGAGAAAAGGCAAGATTAAACACAGATTAAAATTTATCTGTGAGAATCTGTGGTGAATAATTCTTTTTTTCTTAAGAGATTATTACAATCTTTGCTTTTGAAAAGAGAATTAGAAAAATATAGCAATGCAGTCGCAGAAATAATTATTCTTTTATCTTTTCCAATCCGGCATTAACCCATTCGTTATTATTTTATGTCTGTACTCTCCGCTTAGATCAACAAGCCAGACATCCGCATTCCCTGAACCATCGTTTTTGGAATTGTTAAATATTATGCTGCCTCCATCAGGTGAGAATCTTGGGTTTGTATCGTTAGTGCCGTTAATTTTGTTGAATGACAAATCAGTAATTGTTGAATCAATTAGTGATTTAAGAAATATATGCGAATTTAATTGTCTTCCATCAGCTGATTCAAATCCTGAAACATCATGTGTATAGAGAATACTTTTTCCATCAGTAGAAAAAGAAGGCCGTTCAACTATGCCTGGTAAATCATCTACAATTAATTTCACGTTAGAACCATCAGAATTCATAATATATATTTCAGAATCATATGGATTTAGTCCCATAGTTTCAACAACAATTTTATCACCAAGTGGAGAAAATTCACATTCTCGAAAATGACGATTGATGGGTGCAGTTGCAACTACTTTTAAATTCGAACCATCCGAATTTATCCTATATAACTTATCGTAATGTGCATAAATTAAACTTCCTCCATCCGGTGCCCAGCTAAATCCAATGCCAATATTGTTATAACCTGCCACCGATAAATTTGTAATCTTTTGCAATCCAGATCCATCTACATTAACTGTATAAATCTGATTCTCTAAATTCACATCCGAAACAAAAGCAATTTTAGTTTTATTCGGATTAAATCGCGGCCAGATTTCTTTATTGCTGGTATTTAATAATTGAATAGAATTTTCATCCAATGAATCGGCAGTGAATAATTTATAATTACCATCGATCATTCTTATAAAAGTAAAAGGGTTGTTGGGAAATTGTTTTGTAGTAAAGCTCCATACATCGCCATTAATTGAATTCGCCGTGTCGTTTACTATTACCTGCCAAAAATATGTCTTGTTGTACTTTAAACCTGAAACATCCACCAAAGTATCACTGATTTCAGAAGCAATCTTTGTTGGAGTAGATGATTCTGAATTATACATGTAAACATCGTAAGTTATTGAACCATTGCCGGCAGTGCTTGAAGACCAAGTTAAAGTTAAATTAAGTGGATTATCTGTTGCCTGGTTTTTTGGACTTGGATTACCGGGTTCTGTCAAAGTATTGCTTGCCGGATTATAATCGAGCTGAATTATAGCCTGAGTTGCTACATTTTCTTTTACTATAACAGTAACTGAGCTTGTTTTATAACCACTTTTCTTTGCTGTTATTGTATAGCTGCCAACAGCGATATCCTTTATATTAAATGATCCCGAATTATCAGTTACAATTGCGTTTGTTGCCGGGTTTGTAGTTATACTTGAACTGCCTAAAACTGATCCTGTTTTTGAGTCAATAACTTTTCCGTTTATGTTTCCTGTTAAAACCGGTTCGACAGTATTTTCTTTGCATGATACCATCAGGATTGCAAAGAGTAAAATTATAACAAATCCATTTATATATTTAATTAACATTCAGAACTCCGATAGATATATTTAATCATATTTTTACAATTTTTAAGCCATTAGAAAATCAGTGAATTTTAAGCTAATACCATTTCATTTTGATAAAAACTATACGAAATGTCTTAAATCAACTTTATTTCTTTAGATTTTTTCGATTGCTTTATTTAAAGCAAGTCGTTTATATGCGCTAATTTAAAACGCTACCAAAGTTTATTAAAACTATAGACAATTATATATTAAACTTTTTTTGAAACTCCCCATGGATCTAATAAATTGAATGCAGCCTGCCTATAATTGCAGGCTGCAAAATGTATTTTAATTTAATGGACCGTTTACAATCTTAATATTCATATCATTTCCATATTGACGAACTTCGTACTGCTTTGCAGTTTGTCCATTTTCAACCTGAGTAACTTCATTATGATTACCAAATTGAAGAACGACATAGAACAAATTATCTCCATTTAGTTCCTGGTTGACAACATTTTCTCTCCCGAATTGACCTACAATAGATTTATTGTCATCCCCATTTATAGCAAGGTCATAAGAATTGTAGTCACCAACTTGAACAGAAACAGATTTGTTGCCATTACCATTTTGAGTGAGATTGGCTGTATTGTTTGAACCAAACTGCGTAACAGAAGCAGAGTTCCCATCAAAATTAGATGATGTGAATTGATTTAAATTTACAACTTGCTGTAGAATAGCTTTATCAATCCCATCTATATTAGAATTGAAATAAGCCGGATTATCAAGCTGCCGTATCTGCGATCCAACTTCATTAGCATTTTGAGCATAACATAACTGTAATGCTAACAAAACAATAAATACTACATATTTTATTTTTTTCATTTTAAATCAACTTTTAAATTATTAGCATGGGAGTTTAAACTAACTCCCACACACCGTTGAAAAATGAATTAGTTACTTTGAGTAATAGTACTAACATTGTTATTACCAGTTTGTACAATTGTGCCCATATTTAAATTACCACTTTGGGAAATTGTAGCTTGATTGTCATTCCCAGTAATCACAATACCATCTCTGGTATTCCAATTATTTGGGTCGGTTCCAACTAAATTCTCTTCACCAGTTTGATCAACATCAATGATGTTATTATCACCCTTTATTGTTCCACCGGCTATATTATTGTTTCCATTCATGACAATATTAGCTTGATTACTTGTAGCATTACCGTTTAGTAACCAAAATCCACGGTTATTGTTTCCAGTAGCTTCAATGCCAATAGTATTTGA
>CAZRMA010000513.1:0-3145 GCA_964600655.1 uncultured Ignavibacteriaceae bacterium | reverse complement strand
GTTCTGAGATACAAAATTACACTTATATTTTGCATACCATTAAGATAAGAATTAATATTTGTTTTTCCCTGCTCGACTAACAACTATCAATCCCAGCATTCCTAAATCGCTGTATAAAAGCGGCGCAAAGATTGGAGCAAATACTAAAATTCTTTCAAGGCTAATTTGTCCTGTTCCGGCAAGGTCCGCAGATAGATGAAATCCAAAGCCTAAAACTCCAACAACTATTGCTGCAATCATCGTCCAGAAATAAACAAACTCATCTTTCTTTGTCCACTGCTTTGACAATGCAATTGTCAAAACTACAGAAGTAGCAAATATGCCAAACACAATTGCAATTAATTTATAAACATTGTAACCATATTGCGCATGATCAATAATTGATGTTACAGCACTGGCGCCAAAACCTAAACCAACCAGCCATAAAAAATGTTTATCTCTTGAGATAGGTGCATGAAAAACTCCAATGCCCGGAACCTTTAGCATACCTGGCTGCTCAGGCAGTTCTTCTGTTATACCATATAAACCAAGCAATGAAATTCCAGCAAAAGCTAATGGCGCTAAAATTGGAGAACCAAAAACAAGCCATGCCCAGCTTAAATGCCCCGATGGATTTAATACAGCATTCATGTGAAACGCCATACCAATTACACCCACTAAAATTCCTATTATCATAAGTGAAATATGAATTAGCGCCGACCATTTTTTAGGATCAGTTTGAAAAGCAACAATAAAGCACGACATAGCTCCTAAAGGGAAAAAATAGATAGGAATCCATTCGTACACGGGAACAAAACTATTGATAGAATGTGCAAGGGCAACATCAATCCCGGTAAAGAAAAGATTTATCCCTACAAATATTAATAGCAGCCGGTTTTTTTCCATCGGCAGCTTAATGTTTGCAAGGTGAAATATTTCTATATTACTCATTATCTTATTCCCTTCCTGTGTTCATCTCTCAATTTCTTAGCATCTTCTTTTACCTTATTCAATTGTTTCAATAAAGGATAAACTCCATGCCATTGAACAAAATCCGGGCCTTGCATATAAGCACCAAATTTTGCAGTTCTTCCGTAGTAGTGCCATAAATCAAAAGCGTCAAAACTTATTTGAGTAGCAAATGGTTCTTTTGTAATTATTCCATCTTTTACAAGGCCTTCTATTATATTGGAAGCCTCTTTAACTTTGCCGTTAACAAAAACGGTAACACTATCCGCCTTGCTGTAAAAGTCGGAAATGAAATTGGGAGAATGACAATTAGCACAAATGGCTTTCATCGCTTCTCTTCCTTCAACTTTATTTGGACGGTCAGAAGTAACTGCGGCAAATAAAAACTTGGATAACCTTTGGCCAACATCATGCGTTGTAGCCTGATTACCAAATCCACTTATATGACAGGTAGCGCAGGTTGGCGCCGGCATATCCTGCGTTGTTAATCTTCCAGCTTTCTGTTTCCAGTTCCATTTATCTCCTTGAGTGGCATACATAACTCCATGAGCAGATTCTTCATAAATTTCCATTTGAGGATGATCAGGGCCTAAATGACATTGACCACATATTTCAGGCTTCCTAACCTGCTCTAAAGAGAATTCATGACGCAAATGACATTTATTGCAATTGCCGATACTGCCGTCTAAATTAGGTTTGCCAATTGCATGACAGCTTTGACAAGCAGCTGGAGTTACAGAAGGTCCTTCAATATCAAACAAAGAATTTCGCATGGCTGTAATAATTCCGTTAGGACCTCTATTTGCTTCAGGAATATTTTGGTCAACAAATTTCTGCTGCTCGGGAGTAAAATCAGCAAAGCCATTTAAAGCCATCCATGCTGGTGCACCGTGACGACTATGATCAAATTGTCTTGTTTCCGAAGGATGACATTTTGCACATTGTTTTGGTGTTGGAGAATTGGTGATGAAAAATCCTTCATGCTCTTTTCCCATCGGATTTGATTTATTAACAACATGGCAGTCAGTACATTTAACCCCTGCTCTTGCCATGGTACTCCTCGCAAATTGATTAACAATATCAGGAGAAACTCTTCTATGACATGTGGCACATTTATCAGTAGAATTAAAAACTATTGCATTGGTTTTGGAATCGATTGTCCCTTCTTCTCCACCGCTTGGCAATTTTGTAAAAAGATAAATAATCAATAAAACAACAACAGTAGCGACTACACCAACGATTAATGTTTTAGGAACCTGATTAGACATTTAATCCTCCATCAAAACAATGTTTATTTTCTTTTATTTATTCAGAAAAGTAGTTTAAAATAAACAATATATTTTTAATTCGCAGATGTGTTTAATTGAAATTAAGATAAAAATGAAAAACTGGATTTCCATTTTGTTTAATCGTAAAATATACAAGCGCCCATGGCATAGAAGGAGTGGTGTCATTTTGACTCTTAGGAGCATCCCAGCTTGTCTTAGTCATTTCAAGAGGACCCTGGTAGAATTGTTACACGTTGAGCATCCTTATCCCACGCATAAGCAATTCCACTTACCGTAGCGGTAACAGAAATGCTAGTTGGTGCTACAACAATAAATTCACCTGGCCCAGCGTAAGCTTTGTAAATTATGGGAGTTATTAAAATGACAAAATAGTAAAAAGTTTTTTTCATGGTTTTCCTCCTATTAATAATTATTAGAATTGATTTAAGTAATTCTTCTTTTTTCCTCTTTTTAATTTCTCCTGCCAATTAGTATTCTGCCTTTATGATCTGTTGTTTCAGCATCAACACCAACCGCAACAATAATATTTTCTGATACGGCAATTGAATAAAGCGGTTTTACTGGTCTCTGTAGATAACTTGGAGTTTCTTGAAACCAAGTAGCTCCGTTATAATGCCATATTGATCCATCAGAACATGCTACGGCTAGATTGTTGTCTGCGCTGCCTCTTATCCTATAAGGTCCTAATTGCAGCGGAAGAACTTTCTTAGTTGTATCACTTCCATCTAATGGTGTACGGTAAATACCGTCTCCGGCACCAACATATAAATACTTATCTCCAGCCCAAGTTGTTAATACTATATGACCGTATGGTGGGGTATCAGCAGCATTAGAAGTCCAAATAGTCTTCCAAGAGGTTCCATCAAATTTAAGAATGCAGCTTTGAGAATAATCCATAGCATAACCGC
>CAZRMA010000512.1:0-3149 GCA_964600655.1 uncultured Ignavibacteriaceae bacterium | reverse complement strand
TAAAAATTGTATATTTCTGAATAATTTTTATTTCTAAAGTAGATAAACTTTAATAATTTAAGTTTCAAATCTCAAAGTAAAAAATAATTTATATTTATTCCAAAGTCAGCCGATTTATTAAGTTTTTGAGTAACTAATTGTATCAGGAGATTTAATGCCGAGTCAAAATAAAGAAAACTATAAAGAAGTTAATATCGAACAAAATGATATGAATAAAGCAAAAGGATTGTACGATCCTTCGTTTGAACATGATGCATGCGGTATGGGATTTTTAGTGGACATTCAAGGAAGAAAATCCCGTTCAATTATTGATAAAGGATTAAGCGTTCTGAATAATCTGGAACATCGTGGCGCCGTTGGTGCCGATCCGTTAACTGGTGATGGTTCAGGAATTTTAATTCAAATGCCTGACAAGTTTATGAGAAAAGTTGCAGCGGAATTAGAATTTCAACTTCCTCCTGAAGGTCATTATTGCGTTGCAGTTATGTTTCTTCCACAAGATGAAACTCTCAGAAATACAATTCAAAATTTAATCGAAAAAATTGTGATTGATGAGAACCAGGATTTCATTGGCTGGAGAGATGTTCCAGTCGATCCAACAGCTCCCGGAGAAAGCGCACAACGAACTCAGCCATATATTAAACAATGCTTCATTGGGGCAAATAAAAAAATTAAAACTCATGATGAATTTGAACACAAATTATATTTAATAAGAAGAATTATTGATCAGAGAATTCGCGAAGAACTAAAAATCGATAGAAGCAAATATTATGTTCCATCCTTCTCAAGTAAGACAATTGTTTATAAGGGAATGCTCCTCGCACCTCAGCTTAAAGCTTATTACAAGGATTTAAATGATCCAGATATGGAATCAGCACTTGTAATGCTTCACATGCGTTTTTCGACAAATACTTTCCCAACCTGGGATCTTGCGCATCCATTTAGAATGATTGCTCACAATGGGGAAATTAATACTCTCCGAGGAAATCAAAACTGGATGGCAGCACGCCAAGCTGTAATGGAATCTCCTTATTATGGAAAAGACCTTAAAAGAATGCTTCCAATAATTATGGAGGGTCAGAGTGATTCCGCCACTTTCGATACTGTCTTAGAACTTTTGGTGATGAGCGGTAGAAGTCTGCCGCACGCAATGATGATGATGATTCCGGAGGCGTGGTCAAAAAATGATTTGATGGAAAAGGATAGAAAAGCATTTTATGAATATCATGCAACAATGATGGAACCATGGGATGGCCCTGCCGCGGTTACATTTACGGACGGGACAATTGTTGGAGCAACACTTGACAGAAATGGATTAAGGCCGGCAAGATATGTGGTTACGAAGGATGATTTAGTAATTTTGACTTCGGAAGCAGGACCTTTGGAAATTGAACCTGAAAATATTGCTTACAAAGGCAGGCTGCAGCCTGGAAAAATGTTTATCATCGATTTGAATAAACATAAAATTGTTACAGATGAAGAAGTTAAAAAAGAAATAGTTTCTCAAAAACCATATAAGAAATGGGTTGAAGATAATCTTTTAAATTTATCACGTCTCCCTGATCCGGAATTTATTCATAATGCTGATTTTGATTCATTGCCAACTCGTCAGAAAAATTTTGGTTATACTAAAGAAGATCTTTTTATTCTGATGCAAAGCATGGCTGAAAATGGAGCCGAACCGATTGGTTCTATGGGAACTGATGCTGCACTTGCTGTTCTTTCCGAAAAGCCGCAGATGTTATTTAGATACTTTAAGCAAATGTTTGCTCAAGTTACAAATCCTCCAATTGATCCAATTAGAGAAGAACTTGTAATGGAGTTGACCACATACATTGGACCGGAACAAAATCTTCTTGATGAAACACCTCAGCATGCACATAGAATTGAACTTGAACATCCATTGATTTCCAATGCAAGATTGGAGAAGATTAGAAATATTTCGAGAGGACACTTTAAATCAGTTACACTTTCTCTATTATTCGATACCTCACATACACATAATATGAGAGAAAGATTGTTCCAATTGTGTAATGAAGCTGTTAGCGCTGTTAAATCGGGTGTGGGATTAATAATACTTTCTGACAGAGGAGTTGATGAAATAAATGCGGCTATACCAAGTTTATTAGCTGTCTCAGGAGTTCATCATGCTCTTATCAAAGCTGGACTTAGAACGAAAACCGGAATTATTATTGAAAGCGGTGAGCCGCGCGAAGTTTCACACTTCGCATTATTATGCGGATACGGTGCTAATGCGATTAATCCATATTTAGCTTATGAAACAATTGCTGATCTTTACAGAAAAGAATTTTTACCGAATGTAAAAGATTATAAAGATTCCGAGAAAAATTATGTAAAAGCTGTAAGTAAAGGTTTATTTAAAATCTTCAGCAAGATGGGAATTAGTACGCTTCAATCATATTGTGGTGCGCAAATTTTCGAAGCAGTTGGTTTGGACACAGAAATAGTTTACAAATATTTTACCGGCACTGCAAGCAGGATCGAAGGCGTAAGCCTTGAAATGCTTGAGGAGGAAACTGTACGAAGACATAACAATGCATTTAATTCTGTAAATGAAGACATAGATTCACTTGAAACAGGCGGGTTATATCAATACAGAAGAGATGGCGAAAAACATTTATGGAATCCTTTAAAGATTTCAAATCTGCAATTGAGTTCGAAATCAAATAATTATAAAACTTACAAAGAGTATTCTGAATTAATAAATAATCAAAATAAAAATAGAGTTACACTAAGAAGTTTGTTTGAATTTAAAAAGTCAGATAAACCTATTCCTATTGAAGAAGTTGAACCAGCATCTGAAATTGTAAAAAGATTTGCAACCGGTGCGATGAGCTTTGGTTCAATTTCGTGGGAAGCTCATACTTCTTTAGCTATTGCAATGAATAGAATTGGTGGTAAATCGAATACCGGTGAAGGCGGGGAAATGGAAGAAAGATGTACTCCGCTGCCGAATGGCGATAATATGCGTTCTGCAATTAAGCAGGTTGCTTCTGGAAGATTTGGAGTTACGGCACATTATTTAGTTAATGCAGATGAACTTCAAATAAAAATGGCTCAAGGTGCTAAACCTGGTGAAGGCGGACAACTTCCTGGTTTTAAAGTAGATAAAATTATTGCTAAGGTAA
>CAZRMA010000511.1:0-3151 GCA_964600655.1 uncultured Ignavibacteriaceae bacterium | reverse complement strand
ATAATTTAACTAGCCGAATTATTAGAGATGGCGGTGGAATTATAAATTATTGTAAAGTAGATCATAATACTTTAGTAAACATAGCACAAAGAGGCTGCTCAATTGGTGAAGCAATTGAAGCTTACTTTACAAATAACTTAATTATAAATGCAGGTTTTCTTGGTAGTCCTACTGATAATCCTCCAGCTATTATTGAGATTGGAGCTCTAGGGCAAGACTATATTGATTCAGGGTATGTACAAGTTGTAGTTGTTGACAATAATAACTATTACATTGACTCTTCTTTAGTTTCAACACAACCTGATTCTGTTAATCAAGTGCCATTATACGATTCAACTACTGCTGCTTTAGTTGCACAATTTTCAACTGGAACAAATAATATTGAAGAGGATGTGCAATTTACAACAGCACCTAATCTACCAACAGATGTGATAACATCATGGTATGATAATGCTGTTGCCCCTGAAGATAAAACTGACATGGATGATGGCGGTGGCGGACCAAGGCCACAACAAGGTGTTCCTGTTCAATCACCATTCGATTTTGCATATGCTAATACATTTACATCTTATACAGCATCGTCGAGTGGGGAACAAATTGGATCACTTACCTGGTTTGGAACAACTGTTGGAGTTAATGAAGGCGTTGGTTCAAATCTGCCGGAGAACTATACTTTATTTCAGAACTATCCGAATCCTTTTAATCCAACCACAACAATTGGATATAAAATCTCAAAAGCATCTAACGTTAGTCTAATAATTTATAATTCGCTTGGACAGGTTGTTAAGACTCTTATTAATGCTAATCAATCTGCAGGAAATTACAATGTTAGATGGAATGGAACAAATGAATTTGGTACAAAGGTTACGAGCGGTATTTATTTCTATAGACTAAATACCAATGAGTATACTAACGTTAAAAAAATGATAATGCTAAAATAATTATTTAGTAATCTTAAATTAGGAGTTTGATAACAATATAATTTTGATTAGGAATTAATCCATGCCTGGTGGTATAAAATATAATGATCCCGCTCCTTTATATGAGCAAATTGCCAATGATCTTAAAAGATTAATTAAGGACGGAAAGATTAAAAAAGGTGGTTCAGTAGGATCTCACAGCCAGCTTAGTCAAAAATATTCGGTTAGCATTATTACAATAAAAAAGGCGTTGTCCGAATTAGTTAACGAAGGAATATTGTATACCAGGGTGGGGAAAGGGACTTATGTTTCTGAAAAGCAAAATAAAAAACTTGATCTTTCAAAACATAAATCGATTGGGTTGGTGCTAAGGGATCTCAATCATCCTTTCTTTTCAAAGATAGTACAGGGTATTGAAGAACGTGCGTATGAACTCGGATTTAATTTATTGTTATCAAGCTCCGCTAATAAAATTGAAAAAGAAGAAAGTCAAATAAATCATTTCAGAGAAATGGGTGTTGATGGTTTAATCATCGCATCCCTTTCTCTTGAATATCAGGCAAATAGTTACATACAAAAACTGCATGAAGAGAATTTCCCCTATATAATGGTGTCATATATTCATGACCCTGATTATTGGTATATCGGTGCTAACCAGGAACTTGGTGGTTATATGGCAACCGAGCATTTAATAAAAAATGGTTATAAATCTATTGGTTATTTGCATATGGGAAAACGTAATTTGCTTAGTGAAGTGAGAAAAAATGGTTACTACCGCTGTTTAACAGAATATGACATTCCTTTTGATTCAAAATTGATTTTTGTTTTATCAAATTCTAATCCGAATTTTAATCGTGATAGATTTAAGTTAGGATATCAATTTGGAAAAGATTTTCTAAAAATGAAAAAAAGGCCTGATGCTCTTTTTATATACAGCGATTTATCTGCATTAGGTTTTGAACAGGCAATTATAGATAACGGGTTGAAGATACCTGATGACATTGCAATTGTTGGTTTTGACGACATTGCACTCTCAAGTTTTGCACAAGTCCCGCTTACAACAATTCATCAGCCTACAGATAAAATTGGAAGAATGTCTGTTGATATTATTCAAAAAAGAATTGATAGGGCAGATATCGGAAATAGAACCATTTTACAACCTTCACTTATCATCCGCGATACTTGTGGTGCAAAAAAAAGAATGTCAATTAAATCTTCTGCAGCCAATTTATAACTAATAGCTTTAGCCAGTTATTCTGAAAGAATTTTAGTTAAAAATAACTCTATATAAAAAAGGATGGGTATGCTGTATCCAATACAGAATAAATTCCGTAATGTTTTTGATCTATCCGGAATTTGGAAATTTAAAATTGATCCAGGTAAAATTGGTGAAAAAGAAAATTGGTTTAAAGGGTTTGAAACAGAAAATGATATCGCTGTTCCGGGAAGCTGGAATGAGCAGCTTGAAGAGCTTGGATTGCTGCATTATGTAGGTTCGGCCTGGTTCAGTAAAAAGATTTTTATTCCTGAAATATCAAAAAATAAAAAATTCTGGCTGAGAGTTGGTTCTTCAGATTATACTACTAAAGCATGGATCAACGGTAAATTTTTAGGCGAAAATACTTTTGGATTTCTGCCATTTAAATTTGATATCACAAATTTTGTTGAACCAAGTTCTAATGCTGAAATTGTTTTTTGTGTAAACAATGAATTGAATTATGAAACTATCCCGCAGGGTATTTCATCTCATAATTACTTCAAAGAAAATAGAATAAGAGAAGAAACAAATCCCCCGGCAAGATTTGATTTTTCACCTTTCGGAGGAATTCATAGACCCGTTCAACTTGTTACTACTCCCGCTATATTTATTAATAAAATTTCAGTCAATACAAAAATAATCTCGAATAATAAAGCCCTCATTGAAATCAATACTAAACTTTCAGAATCTGTAAAAGGGAAGATTACTGCAATAGTAAATGATGCCGGAAGAGAATTTAAGGGAGAGACTGAAATGTTGAACGGCGTTACAAAATTTAATGTTGAAATTGAAAGTTGTAAGCTTTGGTCATGTGAAGACCCTTTCTTATATGACTTAAAAATCCAGCTAAAACAAGATGATCAAATAGCAGATGAATATTCAATGCCAAATGGAATTAGAGAAATAAAAATCAGTGGTAATAAATTATTATTAAATGGAAAAGAAATTTATTTACAAGGCTTTGGTAAACATG
>CAZRMA010000510.1:0-3154 GCA_964600655.1 uncultured Ignavibacteriaceae bacterium | reverse complement strand
TGTACAAAAGATTTGAAGCACTTGCGTCAAGCTTGCCTTTGTATTTGGCAATATCATTTATTTTGCTTTCGGTTGCATCTTTTGCTTTACCCCATTCTTCTTGTGATGAAAAAAGGTCCTTTAAATTCCATTTGTATTTTTGATCAACATCTTTTCTATCAAGATTTTGAGAAAAACTTTTTATTTGGAAAAATAAAAGTGAAACAATTAAAAGAGTAAAAACATTCTTAACCATGATTCCCTCGAATAGTAAATTTTGAAATAATTATTAGTTCAACTTAAATAAAAGAACAGATAAGTTCTATTGTAAATAACGGCAATTATTTATTAGTTAATATTTAATTCAAAATTTTTTAATTTACTTTTATCTTGAAACAAACGAGCTAAGTTCAAAAATTTGATGATAATATTTCGGTAGAATAATTTTTTATTCTTCTTAATTTAGAACTTATGGAAATAAATCAATTACCCAAAATTAATGTAATGTACAATGCTCTTCTAAAAAGAGACGAAACTTACGAAGGTGTATTTTTTGTCGGTGTTAAAACCACCGGAATATTCTGCCGCCCGGTTTGCCCTGCAAGAAAACCAAAGCTTGAGAACATTGAATTTTTCAAAAGTATAAATCAAGCAGTTAAAGCAGGATACAAACCATGTAAAAGATGTAAACCTCTTGAGTTAAAAGGATCGTTTCCAAAGTGGATGGAACAAATTTTATCGGAAGTTGATAACGATCCCGGTAAAAGATGGAAGGACTATGAAATTAGAAACTTAGGTGTTGATCCTAACAAAGTCAGGCGGTGGTTTAAAAGTAGTTTTAATATGACTTTTCACGAGTATACAAGATATAGGAGATTAGGAATGGCTATCGGAAATATAAAAGAAGGCGAGAACTTAATCCAAACAGCTTTCAACTCTGGTTTTGAATCTTTGAGCGGTTTTAATGACGCAGTAAAAAAATTAACCGGAAATTCTCCGGCAAAAACAAAAGATTCAAATGTAGTACTAGCCACGCGAATTTTAACTCCACTTGGACCAATGATAGCAATGGCTTCTGAAAAAGGTGTTTGTCTTCTGGAATTCGTTGAACGTAAGATGCTTGAAACACAGATAAAAAGAGTAATGAAATATTTGAATTGCATAATTGTTCCCGGCTTTAACATTCATCTAAAAAATTTAAAGACTCAGATTAATGAATATTTTTCTGGCAAACGCACTAAGTTCGAACTTCCTTTAAATATGCCGGGAACAAAATTTCAATTAAGTGTTTGGAAACAACTTCAAAAGCTGCCTTACGGAAAAACTACTTCCTATGAAGACATTGCAATAAAAATTGAAAATAAAAATGCTGTCCGGGCTGTTGCAACTGCTAATGGAGACAATAGGTTTGCGATTTTAATTCCCTGCCATAGAGTAATTGGGAAAGATGGAAAGTTAAGGGGATACGGCGGCGGCCTATGGCGTAAAAAATGGCTTTTGGAGTTTGAACAAAGGTCGCAAATGCTATCCAATTAAAAAAAATATTAAAATTCTCTGCTTCGTATTTCCATTCTAAAATAAATTAACTATAATTTCATTATCTGATTTTATTTTCTATTATAAACTTTGCCAAAAATTTAATAGGAGTGAAAATGTTTATTGGACATTTTGGTGCTGGATTTGCCGGGAAGAAAGTTATGCCCAAAACTTCCTTAGGCACACTTTTTCTTGCAGCTCAATTTGCTGATCTTCTTTGGCCGCTGCTGCTTTTATTAGGAATTGAAACAGTTGAAATCCAGCCCAGTAAAAATCCATTTACAACTTTGCACTTTACTCATTATCCATTATCACATAGCTTGTTTGCAGTTTTTATCTGGGCAATTATATTCGGTATAATATATTATCTAATAAGAAAAAATATTAGGGCATCTATCTGGCTTGGGGCTTTAGTTTTAAGCCATTGGGTTTTAGATTTTATTTCGCACAAACCCGATTTGCAGATAGTTCCGTGGTCTTCGACAGTGGTTGGGTTGGGACTTTGGAATTCAGTTCCTTTAACAGTTTTTATTGAGGTATCGATTTTTTTAATTGGAGTCTATTTATATATAACAACCACAAAAGCAAAAAATAAAACCGGGATTTATGCATTTTGGTCTTTAGTAATTTTTTTAATGCTCATGTATATTATGAATCTGTTTAGCCCGCCGCCGCCTTCTGCCGAACCTATTGGTTATGTTGGTTTAGCACAATGGCTGATAGTTGCGTGGGGTTATTGGATTGGTAAAAATAGGGAAGAGTTATTTTCATAAATTAATTTTTAGAAATAATTTAATTGTTTTCAAAATGAAAAGTTAATGATTAACTATGGAGAATAGTATGAAAAAAATATCCGGTAAAATTGCTTTAGTTACAGGCGGAAGCCGTGGGCTTGGCAAAGATATGGCGCTTCGCTTAGCGGAATACGGCTGCGATGTTATTCTAACTTACAATTCTAAAAAAGAAGAAGCCGAAAAAGTCGTTTTTGAAATTGAAAAAAGCGGACAAAAATCCGCAGCACTTCAATTAAATGTCGGGGATTTAAATTCATTCGGCAAATTTATTGAGCAAGTTTCAAAGTTACTTAAAGAGAAATGGGGAAAAGATAAATTTGATTTTCTAATTAACAACGCCGGAATCGGCGCTACAATTCCATTTGTTAATGCAACTGAAAAAGATTTTGATTCTTTTCTAAATATACATTTCAAAGGCGTATATTTTCTTACACAAAAATCTTTACTGATGATGAACGATAATGGAAGAGTGATAAATTTATCAAGTGGAACAACAAGGTTTGTTAATCCTGGTTATTCTATTTATGCATCAATGAAAGGTGCAATTGAAGTATTTACTAAATATCTTGCGAAAGAAATCGGTTCAAGAGGAATTACAGCAAATGTTGTAGCCCCGGGAGCTATCGAAACAGATTTTAATAATGCAGCAATTCGCAATAACCCTCATGCTAAAGAAAGAATTGCATCAATTACAGCCTTAGGAAGAGTTGGTGTGGCTGAGGATATAGGCGGCGTAGTTTCATTTCTTTGTACAGAAGATGCAAGATGGATTACCGGGCAAAGAATTGAAGTTTCCGGTGGAATGAATCTATAATTCTCTATTTCCCAACCGAATTAACTTTGAT
>CAZRMA010000509.1:0-3168 GCA_964600655.1 uncultured Ignavibacteriaceae bacterium | reverse complement strand
GAGAAAAAATCTGTTTCATTGAATCTTGCAGTTCGCAAAAAAGAGAAAGAAGAAGAGGCTGCTAAAAAACTGGCCAGGGAAAACGCATTGAGAAAGAAAGAAGGCTTAAAGCTTTTGAAAAAAGGTGAAGTACCGGAATCAGCAAAAAAAGCGAAAGATGCAGAACTCGAAGAAAGTGGTTATATATTATCCGATTATATCTTAATGACGATTGGATAAGTTTTATTTAATTAGTTTTTTCAGAAGAATCTTTTGGGGGTGATAAATAGTTGGAAAGAAGTGAGAGGTAGTCTCCCTTTTTTCACAGAATTAATGCACTAAAGACTACCTCTTAATACCGTAACTGCGTAACTTCTTAAACAAATTCGAACGATCGATGCCAAGTGCCTTTGCCGTTTCGTTTTTTTTCCATTTGTTTGAATGAAGAACATTTAAGATGTAATTTTTTTCAAATTTTCTATTAGCATCTTTTAAAGAAAGTATTTTATTATCAAGAACTACTAAAGCTGATTTATCTAGATTGTCTTCAAATTTTAATTCTTTTTGTACTTCCTCCGCCTGAATAACTTTATTATTTGCAAATACCACTAATCGTTCAATCAAATGTTCTAGTTCACGAATATTACCCGGCCAGGAATAATTCATTAGCAAGGCTCTAGCTTGATGGTGAACTGATAGAATCTGTTTGTTATATTTATTGTTAAATTTATGTAAGAAATGATCAATTAAAAGTGGAAGATCATCTAACCTATCCCTTAACGGCGGAATTTTAATTTCTACAACATTCAGCCTATAATATAAATCTTTTCTAAATTTTCCTTCAGGAACTAATTCAACTAAATTCTTATTTGTCGCTGCAATTATTCTTGTATTTATTTCCCTCGGAAAGTTCTCACCAATTATTTCTATTTCTTTATTCTGTAACACACGTAAAAGTTTGGGTTGTAAAGTGATATTAAAATCCCCGATCTCATCAAGAAAAATTGTACCATTGTCAGCTTCACTAAATTTGCCTTTTCTATCACTTATAGCGTCAGTAAAAGCACCCTTACGGTGTCCAAACAATTCACTCTCAAGAAGTTCTGTCGGTACAGCAGCACAGTTAATACTAATAAAGGGTTTACCTGCCCTATCACTGTTATCGTGTATTGCACGTGCTACAAGTTCTTTCCCGGTACCAGTCTCTCCTGTTATTAAAACAGTAGCGGAGGTACCAGCTACTGTTTGGATGGTATCGTAAAGTTCCTTCATTTCCTTGCTTTCGCCTACTAATAAGAACTTATTTCTAAGTTCATTAAAAACATTATTATAATTAATCTGCATATGATGTTTCTCAATAGCATTATTGATAGTAATTAGTAGTTTTTCCGGATCTATTGGTTTTTCAACAAAATCATAAGCTCCGGCTTTTATGCACAATACTGCAGTACTTATGCTACTTTGGCCGCTTATCATAATTACCGGCAATAAAGGATCTTCCTGATGAATTATTTCTAATAGTTCATCTCCCTGAATTCCCGGCATAAGCACATCCAACAAGACACAGTTATAACTATTTTCCTTTATTATCGATTTTAATTTATTCCCACTGGAAAGAGTATCAACTAAAAACTTTTTTAATTGCAAATTTTCTTGTAGTGATCTCAGGAGACTTTTATCATCATCTACTATTAATATTTTGGGCATATTCTCCAACACTATCCTTATCACTTAATGACTTATCGTAAATTGATTATATCGTTCTAAACTTGTGGAACTTTAATTGAAAAGCGTACCACAGTACCAAAATTCTCTTTACTATAAAATCCAATTTGTCCCTGATGATCTTCAATTATCTTTTTTGCAATTGATAGTCCAACGCCGGTTCCATCAGTTTTTGTAGTAATATAAGGTTGGAAAATCCTTTCGCGAATTTCCTGATCTATACCCGGTCCAGTATCTGCAATTTCAAATTCAACCATTCTGCTTAAACCATTGTCCAAATATTGGGCCAAAGTTGCACTGATAGTAATCAATCCTTCTCCTTTTAGAGCATCAATTGAATTTTCTAACAAATTATGAAATAATAGTTCGATTTGCTGCTCATCAGCCCAGATATCCTCAACGTCGTTATCTACATAAATTTTAATTTTTAAATTTTCATTTATAAACCCATCATACCTTTTAACACAACTATTAACTATCTTTTTTACACTTACTGCCTGGAAATTCGGTTTTTCCAGATCGGAAAATTTTAAAAAGCTTTTTGTAATTACATTTACTCTTTTGATTTCATTATTTATAACATCAATATCTTTTTGAATCTCAGCATTTTCTGTGCCAGTTAATTTACTTAATCTCATTTTAAAAGTATCTAACTTTACTGCAACAACAGAAAGAGGGTATTTAATGTCGTGAATCATTTTTTGTGCTGCTTTGCTCCAGATTGTCAGCTTCTTTGTTACTATTGATTCATTTAGATCCCGAAATTCAACAAGATAACTACACAAAAATTTAAATTTTGATACTATAGGTGAAATGTGTACTTCACCTTCTATAAGGGTATTTTCTGTTGGCATAGATAACCATTTTGAAACAGCACTGTTTGAATTTATGCTCCTTTCTATTAGCTCAACTAACTGAGGAAATCTTCCTAATTTATATTTGAAATAATTATTTCCTTTCGAATCCTGATTCAGATCAAAAATAGTTTTTGCTTTCTCATTATAATTTTTAATCTCACCAAAATAGTTCAACATAATTGCCGCCTCATTTGAATTGGCCAGTGAGAATCGATGATACTTAGAAAAAATATATATGCGGGACAACATTAAATACAATACTGACATTGCAACGAATATTAGTAATGCCATTGCAATAGCAATGTATGGTAATGAAGTATATATAAAGTTATGACGAAAAGAATAGAGTAGAAATTTATCAGCAATATTAATACCTATATCAGCCGGTTTATTCATTCCATTTTCCCGAAAAGAAATAAATGATAACGCATCAACAAATTGTAATGGTGTTGAAGCAAGCAATTTTAACTTATCGCTCAATACAACCAAATTGTTATCTGCAAGACAGATTAATTCATTCGCATTATCATTATCCAAATCTCTGATGGCATAAGGAGCTATATTATTAAAACCTGTTTGGACCTGATTTACAATATTTAATTTTTTG
>CAZRMA010000508.1:0-3171 GCA_964600655.1 uncultured Ignavibacteriaceae bacterium | reverse complement strand
AAGTTTAATTAATTTAGTAAAAGATGTAAAGAATTTAAATGAAACAAAAGCCAGAGCTTACATTGGCTTAGCTGATTTATATAGTCAGGCTGCCGAATGGGGGCAAAGCCTTAAATTTTGCCGTGCAGCTGAGAGAATTTATAAAACATCAAAAAATTATAAAGGGCTGGCTCAAGTAGAAAATATATTTGGAATAATTGACGGCGATCATGGCAATGTTGTTAAGGCTCAAAAACACTTTAAAGCAAGTCTTGCATTTTTAAAACACGATGAAGATTTGAATTTGAAAGGAAAGCTTTTAACAAACTTAGGAATCATCGAAAATATTTTTGGAAATTTTGCAGATGCAATTTATTATTATGAAGAAGCCGTTTCAACTTTTGAAGTAAAAGAAAACTTTGAACGCGCTGCAGAGATAAAGCATAATCTTGGAATGCTCTACCTTAAAAAACGCGAATATAATTTTGCGATAGCTAAATTTGATGAAAGTATTAATGATTCTTTAAAGTCAAAATACTTGCAGCATCTTGGAGTTTCATATTTAAGCAAAGCTGAAGCCTATATTCGTCTTTCGGAATTTGAAATTGCTGACACATTTGCTAAAAAAGCTATAGAGGTCTCAAATAAGATAAATGACAAGTTGACAACTGCTGATGCATATAAGGTAAAAGGAGTTATTCAGCGTAACAGAAATAATTTTGAATCTGCTGAAAATTATTTATTAACCAGTATGCGTATTAATGATGAATTAGGAAATAAATTAAACCAGGCAGAAACTGCTTATGAACTTGGCATTTTATATAAGGAAATCAGGAAGAGTGAAGAAAGTAAAAAATATTTTTACGAGGCATTAACTTACTACAAAAAAATTAATGCCTTTCATGAAGTAAAAGAAATAAAAAATTATCTTCCAAATTAGCTTCTTCTTAATAAAAGAGAGCCATTTAAGATTTTAAAAATAATCCCAATTTCTCTCAAGAAATTGTGTTTATAAGTTGCCATTATGAAATCGAATATTGAGAGATGATTGAAGAGAATTTCAATTCACAATGCCTATTATCAATACTCATCTAATATATTATTTACAACATTATGGCATTCCAACAATATAATGTGTAAGCTGATCGATTACGAATTCTTTTTCTCCGATAACAGCTTTTACCACATCTCCAATAGAAATTAATCCAGTTAATTTATTGTTTTCAAAAACCGGTAAATGACGAATTTTTTTTTCAATCATCAAAGCCATACATTCTTCCACACTCTGATACGGTTCTACATAAATAACTTTTGACGACATTATTTCTTTAACAGACGCTTCCTTAGAAGATTTACCAAGTAGTATCACTTTCCTGGCATAATCTCTTTCCGACATAATCCCCTCCACATTTTCTCCATCAATCACCAGCAGCGCTCCAACTCCCTTTTCAGCCATAAGTTTTAATGCATCTATAACTTTTGCATCAGGTGATATTGAAAAAATTTGATAGCCCTTCTTCTGCAGAATTTGTCTTACCGTTTCCATATATATGCCCTTTGAATTTTATTGAATGTATGATGCAGCTTTTAAGAAATAGAAAATCTGCTAAATTTTAACTTAGATTGAGAAGAGGATATTCTTGAAATAATGATAATCTTTTTATTTAAAAATCAAAAACATTTTTATTACAATATGCAGTTTATATCACTTTGTGGAAAAATACTTGTTAAAACGAATGAATTTCTTTCTTTATAAACTTTTAATAAATATTTTTAGTGTAAATTTTAATTCCAATTAACTTAAAAAACATGAAAATAGAAAAAGTTGAAATTCGTCATATAAAAATGAAGCTCGTCTCCCCTTTTAAAACTGCGAATGGAATTGAAAATTATGAAGAACATATAATAATAAAAGTTGAATCTAAAAATTTAATTGGTTGGGGAGAATGCGTTGCTCAATCAAATCCATCATACACTTACGAAACTGTGGGTACAGCATGGTATGTATTATCTGAATTTATAATTCCTAAAATTTTAAATAGTGATTTCAACTACTTAAATGAAATTATTCTAACCTGGCAATGGATCCGTGGCCATAATATGGCAAAAGCCGGAATTGAAGCCGCCCTGCAGGATTTGTTTGCAAAGAAAGTTAATGTATCTCTAGCAAAACATTTGGGAGGGAATAAAAACAAAATTGAAGCTGGAGTCAGTGTTGGATTACAAAGTTCAAATAAAGAATTACTAAAGAAGATTTATGGGTATTTAAACGAAGGTTACAAAAGAATAAAAATAAAAATTAAACCCGGGAAAGATATTGAACTTGTTTCATCAATTCGAAAAGAATTTCCAGATATCCTTCTGCAGGCAGATGGAAATTCATCCTATCAATTAAGTGATATAAATATTTTTAAAGAACTGGATAACTATAATCTTTTAATGATTGAACAGCCTCTTGCACATGATGATATTTACCAGCATTCGAAATTACAAAAGCTAATTAAAACCCATATTTGCCTAGACGAAAGCATTACATCATTAAATGATGCAATTGCTGCAATTGAATTGGGTTCATGTAAAATAATAAATATAAAGCCTGGAAGAGTGGGCGGATTTACCGAAGCCAAAAAAATTCATGATTATTGTCAGGAGAAAAAAATTCCTGTTTGGCATGGCGGAATGCTTGAATCCGGAATTGGCCGTGCAGGAAATATAGCATTAGCTTCCCTTCCAAATTTTGTTTTGCCTGGAGATATTTCAGGTAGTAGAAGATATTTTGAAGAAGATATAATTGAGCAGCCATTTGAACTTTCAAAAGATGGAATGATTGAAGTTCCTAATAAACTAGGAATTGGTGTAGATGTAAATATAAATGCTTTGGAAAAAGTAACAGTAGAAAAGAAGGTTTTTAATTAATGCTAACCTTCAAGGAATACACATAGTTAAGTGAAGCGAAACCTTGAAGGTTAGTTAAAAACTAATTACAGTCTGTACAGCAAACATAAGGAACTTCAGTAAGCGGCGAAGTTCTCAATATTCTAAACTCACCAAGCTGATTGCTTAACGGTTTTACTTCATTAACAACAGCTTCAACCGCAATATTATTCTTTTGATATTTTATTTCATCTTCATTAGGAAGATTTGTAAAATCAATAACCTTATTTAGATTATCATTTACTTTTATTTTATTAA
>CAZRMA010000507.1:0-3176 GCA_964600655.1 uncultured Ignavibacteriaceae bacterium | reverse complement strand
ATGTTCTGGTTCCGTAATTATTTGCCGGATCATCAAAAGAATCGGCATCCAACACGTCAACACCGCCAAACAACAAGTGATCTCCAAGTCCGCTATGATAACCGAGTTTAGTGAGATCGATTTTCAGTTCCACAGTATAACCTACATCTATATCAGTCCGGTCATTAACTGTTCCATCAAACTTCATTGCCAAAGTAGCTGCTCCTTGTTTTACAAGCGTATCAAGATCTTCATCTGCTTTTGCGTTCCCGCTTGAATCAAAATCAGCCAATAAATCAACGAAACTCATTTCGTGATCTAAATTAACAGAATCTCTCAAGCCTAATATGAAACGAACACCGTCTTTATCATCTTGATTAGCTGCTCCACCTTGTATTAGCAAATCTTTTACATCTGCGGAAAGATATAAATAATTATCTTTGAAAAACATTTTTATAGTAGCATCTGAAGGATCCAATACTTGAGGTTTAGGTACAGCGCTGCTTGCTTCATACCAGGCGCTCATACTTCTTCCTATGCCTGGATAACTTCTAATGTTACCAGTATCACCGTAAGCTATTTTAAATGAATATGCTCCTTTCCAAACTTCATCATTTAGATCACCATCAATAGTCGGATCCGAATCAACTGAGCCGTTTGGTAATATAACATCCGACGGAATTTCCGGCGCCGGGCCTGAATTAACCGTTACATCCGGACGTATATATATTCTGCCGGTATTTACACCCTGATCGCTCCACGGATGCTGCCACCAAGCTCGTCCAATTGCTCTTTTTGTATGGTCAGCTAGATAGTACCAATCGGGGTCATAAATCTGAATATTTGAACCAACAATATCTCCTTCTGTCCGGGTTGTATTGTAACCTAAGGAATCAAGATTTATCCTCATTTCAAAAACATAACCTGTATCAGGAGAACTATCTTCATTTGAAGTGCCCTTAACTACATACCCCATATCCCATGCAATACTATCCGCAGCGGAACGTTCGTTTCTGAACTTACCAAAATATCCGTATCTTGGGCCAACACCAACTCCTGTTGGAGTTGTTGTATCCGATCCCAGCCAGGAGGCAAATATTTCTTCACGTCCAACCGGGATAGTCCTAATATTTTTTACATTCATTAAAATACCATCCCACCAGGCAGGTCCAGGCCAAAGACCTCCGCAAATGGAAGAGTCCGGAACTATGAAAGCAATATATAATTGATTATTATTAGACAAAAACTTTAGTGTAGCGTGTGTTGTATCGAAATATCCGGCAAGACTATTATAGCCGTCAGTATTCCATCCGCTGGTTGGAAGGCCTGAACTTATACCATAGGTAATTTGAATCGAATCAGCTATAGCCCAGGAAGCTTCATTTAACACACCGTCCAATGTAATAGTTTCTGTTGTGCTTCGTGCCCAAATTGCATCTTCCCTTGTTGGAGCTTGACTAAAAATTGAAATTGTAGATATTAGAAAAAGGAACTGAACTATGAATAAAAATTTTAAGTAACGTCTCATCGTTACCTCC
Organism: uncultured Ignavibacteriaceae bacterium; assembly: GCA_964600655.1. Lineage (GTDB taxonomy): Bacteria > Bacteroidota > Ignavibacteria > Ignavibacteriales > Ignavibacteriaceae > CAVSWT01. The sequence continues at coordinate 1,659 of CAZRMA010000507.1, read as the reverse complement.
TTATAGTTAAAAAAGATTTAGTAATTCCTTCCATTAAAGGTCTTTCAAACCAAATAAAATCTTAAAAGAATCTTCCTCCTTTCTTTTGAAAAGAATATATTTTTTTTAAATAATATAGAATTTGCTTTTATTTTTTTGTAAGAAATGAATTTCCCGAAAAGTAAAATAGAACGAAGTAAGTTAGATAAAATTAGTAAAAAATTATTCATATTTGTAAACGTTTACATTTTGGTTTGTTAAGGTACAAAACACTAAATTATTTGTCAAGCTAAATCATCTATGAAATATTTTTTTATGATTTATTCAATAATAGTATATTAAAACTAAATCGAATGTGATATTCGCCAATATTCTCAGCCTTTTACACTTCCCATCATAATTCCTTTTATGTAATATTTCTGTAATGCTAGAAAAACAATCAAAATCGGAATAATGGTTATAACCGAACCTGCCATCATTAATTCAGGATCTTTAGTATGCTCTCCCATCAGATTTGCTAAGGAAACTGGAAGCGTATACATTGAATTATCGGTAAGCACAATCAGCGGCCATAGAAAATCATTCCATGTCGTCATGAATGTGAATATGGCCAAGGTAACTAAAATTGGTATACACAACGGAAGAATGATTTTTCTGTATATCTGAAAATCTGTTGCTCCATCCATTTTTGCCGATTCAATTAAACTATCAGGGATGGCAAGAGCATATTGACGAATTAAAAATATCCCAAAAATATTCGCCAGTCCCGGAATTATTATTGCCATATAAGTATTTATGAATCCAAATTCTTTTAACATTAAAAACAAAGGCAGCATCGTTATCTGAGCGGGAATTACCATAGAGCTAAGCAATAAATTAAAGAGTTTATTTTTTCCTTTAAATTTGAATTTTGCAAAAGCATATCCAGCCATTGAATTAAAGAAGAGGGAAATCAAGGTGACGACGACTGATAAAAATAAACTGTTGAACAAGTTCCTGGTAATATTTAACCTTGAGAATAAACTTCTATACTGTTCGAAAGTAAAAATATCCGGAATGAATCGAGGCGGATAAACACTTGCATGACCGTCATACATAAAAGAAGCAGAAACCATCCATATAAATGGCGCTAAGGTCAGTATGCCAGTTACTATAAGAAATGTATATAATAAATATTTTTTCATTTCTTCTTACTCATGACTTTTTTGAATCCTAAGTTGAACGATAGTTGCAATAAAAATTATAAAGAATAAAACAAAAGCAATTGATGCAGAATAACCCATATTCCACCATTTAAAACCTTCTTGATACATGTATTGCACAATACTCAATGTGCTGTTTAATGGCCCGCCTTGTGTCATTATATAAGGCTCTGCAAATAACTGGAAGAATCCTATCATTGTTATAATGCTTATGAAGACCGTAGTTGGAGCTAACATCGGTATTGTAATTTTTTTAAATTGCTGCCAGGCATTTGCACCTTCCATTATTGCAGCTTCATATAAATAATCAGGAATATTTTGAAGTCCTGCAATAAAGATTATCATATTATATCCAAAATTTTTCCAGACTGACATCAGTATAATTGCCGGCATAGCCCAATTTGGGTCACCAAGCCAATCAACCGGATTTATTCCAAAAATTCCTAAACAATAATTTAATAAGCCAAATCTTGGGTGA
>CAZRMA010000506.1:0-3184 GCA_964600655.1 uncultured Ignavibacteriaceae bacterium | reverse complement strand
CAGAGGGACTAAATATATCATTGAAGTAGAAAACCCATATGGAATTGAACATGGTTTAAATTCTATCACTGTAGATAATGTTGAGATAGAAGGGAATATTCTTCCCATTACTAAAAATAAAATATGCAATGTAAAAGTTAATATGGGGGAAGAGTTAATTGAAAAAACAAATCAGCCAATTGGGTTATCAAAATCCATTTAAGAAAATAATATTAATAAAAATAATCTATTAGATTGGTTAAATGTACAGCCAAATCTTAAAGTGATTCTATTTACATACATTATTTCAAATACAAGAAATGAATATCTCAATTCAAAATAATTAAATTCTATAGAATACTTTCTGATGAGGCGATCTTTTGAATAAGAGAAATAAAAAAGTTATTTACAAATTTATTTTATTAATATTTTTATCTTTTATAAATACTATCTCAGCCCAAACAGTAACATTAAAAGGAACAGTCGTTGATTCTATCTCAAAAGAAATTTTACCCGGAGCAAATATAATTTTAGTTGGTACGAGTATAGGAACCGCAAGTGATAATGAAGGAAAATTTGTAATCCGAAATATTCCACCAGGCGATTATAAAATCAGAGCTACTTACGTTGGTTTTAAAGAGAATGAAATTGATTTAAAATTAATAGCAGGACGAACGATTGAAATTTTAATCAAATTAAAACCAGCAAGTGTTGAAGGTAAAACAGTTACAATTACGGCACATTCAAATAGTCAAATTGATGCTATCAACAAGCAGTTGTCTTCAGAACAAATTACAAATGTTGTTTCTTCTGAACGGATACTTAAGCTGCCGGATATTAATGCAGCAGATGTTGCAGCAAGACTTCCCGGAGTTTCACTTATTCGAAATGGAGGAGAAGGTGCTGAGATTGTTATTAGAGGACTTGCCCCTCAATATAACCAGGTAACAATAGATGGGATTCAGCTTCCCCCTAATATTGCAGTAAACGGAGAATATACTCAATCATCATTGGTAGGAGATAGATCTACAAATCTAAGTATGATCTCATCAGGAATTCTTGGCGGAATAGAAGTGATTAAGGCAATTACACCGGATATGGATGCTGCAGTATTTGGTGGAATAGTCAACTTCGATTTAAAGAAAGCTGCCGTAGATAGTTCAAACACACCTTCATTTGAAATGATTACACAGGGCGGATATAATTCTTTAAAAAATAATTATGATAATTACAGATTTTCAGGAACTTATCAGCAACGATATTTTTCACAAAAGCTGGGATTTTTTTTACAAGGATCTTTTGAAAGGAGAAATCCTGGCGGGAATACTCTAGACGCAAATTATAATCTAACTGATAAACTTCATGGCGATTTTGGAATTCCAAATCTCACAAATGTAAGCTTAGGCGATTATGTAACAAGATATGATAGAGAAGATTTAACTTCAGTATTAGATTATAAGTATTCTTCCGGCGAGATAGAATTTAAAAATCTTTTCTCGAAATATGATATTAAAAGAGTCTCTAGAGGGGAATCAATATATCAGAATTCTTTGTTATACACAGCAACTGATATTCATGAAGAATTAAATTCAATTGTAGATATTTTTAGTATTAAGCAGGATGTTCCGTTTTTTAATATCGATCTAAAGCTTGCAAATGCTTATTCTGAAAGCCTTTCTCCGAAAAATTTATCAATCTCGTTTAGTCAAAGATCCGGCTTAGGAAATTTTTCAAAATCAACCCCTAAAGTTGTTGCATCTTTAGTGACTCCGAATGAAAATGCCGCCAGGTATAGTGGAATTTCAGATAATTCAAATTTTGTAAGAGATAGAGCATTAACTGCGATGGTTGATTTTAATTCTAATTATTTTGTTTCAAATTTTTTTACTGCCAATATAAAATTCGGTGGAATGTTCCAGCACCGTAAACGGTCATACGATTACAATCAGTGGTCGGGCCCCTCATCCCCTCCATCGGTTTCAATTTCCCAAATTTTAAGCAACTATTGGGGATCTCAAGTTAACAATTACAGACCGGTTATTGGGAACTTCATAGATAAGAATTATTCATTCGGTAATTATTTCAATGGGGATTATTCTATTTATTACCCTATTGATATAAATCTTTTAAATTTAATTTATGATCAGTACTGGACTCCTGCACTTACTAAAAACGATAAATTTCAATCAACTATTCCTGATTACAAAGGGACAGAAGATAGAAGTGCCGGATATTTAATGGCAAAGTTTAATTTTGATGACTTAATAACATTACTGCCTGGCATACGCTATCAAAATCTTACTACTACTTATACTGGTAATAGAATTGAAATAACTTATCCGGCAAATTACCTATACAGAGCCGCTACAAAAACAGAATCCCATGGATATTGGCTGCCTATGATCCATTTGATATACAAACCTATTTCATGGTTACAAGTACATTTTGCTTATACTAATACATTAAACTATCCGCCTTATTCAGCAATAGTGCCAAGATATACAATTGATGATTTAGGAAGTTCCATTCTTTATAACAATTTTAATTTAAAGCCGGCAACTTCAGAAAATTATGATCTTGTATTTTCTTTTTATAACAATGAAATAGGTTTATTAACATTAGACGGTTTCAAAAAAAGAATTAAGGACCTGGTGTTTTCAAATCAAACATGGGTTACAGACTTAAGCCCTTACCCGGATCTGCCGCAGGGGAAAAATACTTTATATTATTTTAGTACATATATTAACAATCCATTCCCAATTGATGTCTGGGGCATCGAAACAGAATGGCAGACTCATTTCTGGTATTTGCCCGAACCATTTTCCTGGATTGAATTTACTATTAATTATTCACATATATTCTCTCAGGCTTCATATCCTAAAGGTGAACTTCAGGTTGATTATAATGTTGACGGTTCTTATAAGATAACTATTATTAACCCGTTTTATAAAACAAGGCTTTTGGACCAGCCCGACGATATTCTAAATTCTTCAGTAGGAATCGATTATAAAGGATTTTCAGGAAGAGTTTCAGTAGTATACATAAGTAATATATTTCAAAAGGCAGATTTCTGGCTGCAGAATAGGGTTGTTTCAGATAAATCAATTCGGTGGGATCTTTCAATTAGACAAATGCTTCCTTGGTTTAATACACAAGTCTTTCTTGATCTCATCAATATTACTGGAACGGATGAAACAAACCTGAA